>JBKJUN010000338.1:0-6656 GCA_046590555.1 Bryobacter sp.
CAAGGCCGATCCCCATACGTGTTCCGACATGTGGCTTACCGGTGCTCCGCTCCACAATCCCAAACCAGGCACCTACAATACTGCCGGTCTCGATCAAGTCATTGCCCTGCATACCAAGCAGTTCTGCCGCCAGCCTTCGTTAATCCTTTCGATCGACGCTGGCACCGGTTTCTTATCTCGCACAGGTACGATTTCCTACAGCCTTGAAGGGCGCCCGATTCCTGCTGAAAATAATCCCCGCCGCATATTCGACCGCTTGTTTAAGGGAGACCGCTCCTCAGTCCAGGCAGAGCACGAGAAACTTCAGCGCCGCATCAAGCTTGTCGATGCTGTCGCGGATAGCGCGAAATCACTCGATCAAGAACTGGGCAAGTCTGACCGCGAGCGCATGGACCAATACCTGACATCGCTAAACGAGTTGGAATCCCGCTTGATCGCCTCCGAGAAGTGGATCGACATTCCGCTCAAGAAGCAGGATTACTCCCATCTCAATCTTGAAGTCACAAACGAAGGCGAACCCGCCGAGTATTACCGCAACATGTTCGATCTGATTGCCCTTGCTTTTGATGCCGACATCACTCGCTCTGTAGCGTTTATGTTGAATCGAGAAGATGGTATGGGGATCAGCGACACCTTCCCGATCAAGCTCGGCCTTTCCAAGACTCACCATAATCTCTCGCACGCCACCGACAAAGAAGGCCAGTTGAAGTTTGCCCAGTATGATCAGTTCTTGAGCAAGCAGGTGGCGCATTTCCTGGGTCAGCTAACAAAGTATCAAGATCGTCAGGGCAGTGTGCTCGACAACACGATCGTCATGTTTGGCAGCGGAGCCAGCACAACCCACAATTCCCGTAACCTCCCGACATTATTGGCTGGCGGGGCCAACATGGGCCTGAAGCATGGAAGCTATTGGCGCAAAGGCGAGTCGCGGATGTCGAATATGTATTTGAGCATCCTGAGAGCTCTCCAGGTTGGCCAGGAATCCTTTGCTGATAGCACGGCTTCCCTCGACAGCCCCGTCTTCAGCCGCACGTAAAAAGAAAAGGTGTATCGATCTTGCTTCGCCTATGGCTGGCCGCATTTCCAATCTGCTCTGCGATCTTGGCGCAGAATCCTGACGCTGCGCAATTTGAATCGAAAATCAGGCCGGTGCTGGCCACAAAATGCTACGCCTGTCATTCCTCCAGGCTGAAGGCTCCCATGGGTGGCCTCGTTCTCGACACCAAGGCTGGAATGGCGGCAGGCGGCGCTAACGGACCTGTCCTGGTTGCGGGCAAGCCCAAAGAGAGCCGCTTGTTGACTGCACTGCGCTTCGAAGATGCGCACTTGCAAATGCCACCCAGTGGGAAGCTGCCCGATGCAGTGATCGCAGATTTTGAAGATTGGATCGCCGCCGGTGCTGTGGATCCGCGCATTCCAAGCGCGAAGGTGGAAACCAGTTCCGCGCTTAAAGGCATGTCCATTGAGAATGGGCGCAAGTGGTGGGCCTTTCAACCGATTGCAGAGCTGGCCGCCCCGAAGGTTCTGAACATCCGCTGGGGGCGAAATAAGATCGATCCATTCTTGCTCGCTAAGCTCGAAGCAAAGAAACTCACACCATCCTTGAAGGCCGACCGGCGAACCCTCGTCAAGCGCGCCTACATCAACCTGCTTGGGTTCAAGCCGACTTTCCAGGAGGTCGAAGCTTTTGCTGCCGATCCCGCTGTCGATGCGTGGGTGAAGCTGATCGACAAACTCCAGGCAATGCCGCAGTTCGGTGAACGGTGGGGCAGGCACTGGATGGATGTGGCAAGATTCGGGGAAGACAATCCAACATCAGAGGCGACCAACGGTGCCTACCCCTTTGCCTGGCGCTATCGCGACTGGATCATCGAGGCAATCAATCGCGATATTCCCTACGACCGTTTCGTGACCATGCAACTGGCAGCAGATCAGATGCCCAACACGAAGCGGGAGGATCTACGGGCCTTGGGTTACCTGGGGGCCGCACCGATTTACCACAAGGATCAGCGGCTTTCTGCCGACGTGATTGGTGGCTTTCTTTCCGACGATTGGGACGAACGTGTCGACGCCGTCACACGCGGCCTGCTGGGGATGACAGTCGCCTGTGCGCGCTGCCATGATCACAAGTTTGATCCGATCCCGACCAAAGACTACTACGGTCTCGCTGGTGTCTTTGCGTCCACGATGCGCACCGAGCAGCCAATGTTTGAGGTAGACCCTGAGATCGAGACTCGCTATATGTGGGCTAAACGGCGGTTGATCGACTTGAGCTATTCCGTAGCCGTGTTGACCGGCGAAGCTTCAACCGTTGTGGACAGCGAATCACGAGTGGCGAAGTGGAAGCTCGAAATTGAAGCACTCAAAAAAGAGATGCAGACTCTGCTCGATAAGTCTCCAACGCTGGTGGCAAGTCTGGTCAAGTATTGGACCCCTCCACCTCCCAGGCCAGCCGACGTCCCGCGAGAGAAAGGGCGCCGCCGGCCGGCGTTAACCTCAACCGAGCCTTTCATCAATTCTGTTTTTGATGCGGCCCAGTTAATCGATGGCTCTGATGCCCACTACACCTTCATCAACTACAAGCCTGGTGAGGCAAGAGATGTGCCGGTGCTGCGAAATGGCAACGTAGCAACGCCGGGTGAGACTGTTCCCCGGCATTTCCCCGTCGTCTTGTCCAAAAACGAAAGCCGCTTCACCAAAGGTTCTGGCCGCCTCGAACTGGCAGAGAAGATCTTTACCGATGCCGCGCCCCTCGCTGCGCGTGTCATTGTGAACCGCGTCTGGGGCTGGCACTTCGGACGCGCGCTTGTCGGAACCCCAAGCGATTTCGGAGTCCAGGGCGAGGCTCCAACCCATCCGGAATTGTTGACCGATCTGGCCGCCCGCTTCGTGGCCCATGGCTGGTCTTTGAAGTGGCTCAATCGCGAGATCATGACCTCGGCTGCATACCAGCAATCAAGCCGGCCCCGCGCCGATCTGATGAAGCTCGATCCTACCAATGCACTCTACTGGCGGATGTCACCGCGGAGGATGGATATTGAATCCTATCGCGATTCCTTATTGCGAGCTTCGGGAAGGTTGAGCGACAAACTCTATGGCCCTTCTGAAGACGTCGAAGCGGCAACCAACGTCCGCCGCACCGTCTATAGCCGCATTAGCCGCGGGCGCTTAAGTGCTCTTCTGAAGAATTACGACTTTCCAGATCCGATGCAAAGCAGCGGTTGGCGAGATCAGACCACCACCTCCTTGCAGCAGCTCTTTGTCTTGAATAGCGCCTTTGTGCGAGAGTCTGCAAAGGTTTTGGCCAAAGCAGTCAGCGAGCTGCCAACGGATGATGCCAAGATGCGGGAACTCTACCACCGCGTCTTATCTCGCGAGCCAACTCCAAAGGAATTGGACCTCGCCTTGAGCTTCCTTTCCAAGGCCACCGTCGATCAGTACGCACAGGTTTTGTTGTCAACCAATGAGGAGATCTTGTGGCCATAAGAAGTAGACGCCAACTCATTCAGAGCGCTTTTGGTGGATTAGGCACTTTGGGGCTAAGCTCCCTCCTTGCTGCCGAGCGGCCTCTTGGTCACTACACGGGGAAAAGTACTCCTGGCAAGGCCAAGCGTGTCATCAGTCTCTTTTTGGCCGGTGGTCCATCGCAAGTCGATCTCTTTGACCCCAAGCCATCGTTGCTCAAATTTCAGGGGCAAAGGCCAGGCTCGGTAAACCTCAGAACAGAACGCCAGACCGGCGGATTGATGCCCAGCCCATTTGCTTTTGCCAAACGTGGCAAGAGTGGCATCGATGTCAGTGAAATCCTCCCTAAGCTCGGTGCTGTGATCGACGACGTCTGTGTGATCCGCTCGATGTATTCATTCAACCCGACGCATACTCCGAGCGTGAGTCTCTATCACACGGGCTCAATTCTCTTAAACCGTCCTTCGATTGGCTCCTGGGTCACCTATGGCCTTGGCTCTGAGAATCAAAATCTGCCCTCCTTTGTTGCCCTCGGCGCAGGCTCACTCGGCGGGTCTTCCGCTCGTGCCGGCTTCCTGCCATCGGAAACACAAGGCACCCCCGTCAACAACGCAGAACTGGATCCGGAGAAGATGATTCCAGATCTGCGCAATGAACACCTCGACCGGACAGCGCAGAGGCAACAACTCGATGCCGTGCAAGCCCTCAATCAGGGCTTCAGCCAATCCTTTGGTGCCGATTCATTTCTCGATGGACGCATCCAGTCCATGGAAGCGGCATACCGGATGCAATTCGAGGCGATGGATGTTTTTGATATCCGCAAAGAATCTGCCGAGACACGGGCTCTCTATGGCGACAGCCCGCTCGGCAATGGCTGTCTTCTCGCCCGCCGGCTCGTAGAGAAAGGTGTCCGCTACGTCAATCTGGGCTTCGGCGATTGGGATGATCACAAGGACATTGAATCGGCCTACAAAAAGAAAATCCCCGCCATGGACCAGGCTGCTGCAGCTCTGATCCATGACCTCAAACAGCGCGGCATGCTCGATGACACAATCGTCATGTGGGGCGGAGAATTTGGCCGCACTCCCGTATCAGAAAGTGGCACAGGCCGCGATCACAATCCATACGGCTTCACGATGCTGATGGCTGGTGGTGGCTTTAAAGGCGGGCTCGCCCACGGAGCTACAGACGACTTCGGATTCAAAGCCGTCGAGAATCGCGTTTCGATTCACGACCTTCATGCCACCATGCTCTATGCCCTGGGTCTCGATCACACCCAATTGACTTATCGCTATGCCGGGCGAGACTTCCGTTTAACCGATGTTTTTGGAGATGTAGTCAAGGATATTTTGGTTTAACGAAGGGTATAAACTTAGAGATATTTCTCTATGCCTTCTGTTCTTTTCCTAATGGCTCTCGTGGCCCTCTCTTCCTTTGCGGCAACTCCAGCCGATCTTGACCTCGAACGTCGCTTCACCAAAACAGTAAAGCCCTTTGTCGCAACCTACTGTGCTGGCTGTCATAGCGGTCAAAATCCAGCCGCACAGTTGAATCTCGATACCTATTCGAAGCTCTCAGACGTGGTTCGCGATCATCCGCGCTGGGCTCAAGTCGGTGAGCGCTTGAAAGCCGCAGACATGCCACCCAAGGGCATGCAACATCCCGAAGCCGCCGCAAGCCAGCAGATCATTGAATGGGTTGAAGCGATGCGAATGAATGAAGCCCGCAAGCACGCAGGCGAGCCTGGAATTGTCCTCGCCCGTCGCCTGAGCAATGCCGAGTACAACTATTCGATTCGCGACCTCACCGGCGTAGACATCCAGCCCACCAAAGAATTTCCGGTCGACCCAGCCAACCCCGAAGGCTTCGACAACACAGGCGAGTCCCTTTCGATGTCTCCCGCGCTCCTGAACAAATACTTGCAGGCAGCGCGCATGGTAGCCAATCAGATGGTCTTGAAGCCGGCAGCAATCGACTTCGCTCCACATCCAATGCTCGTCGAGACCGATCGCGAGAAGTATGCCATTCAGCGGATCATCAATTTCTACCAACGCCAGCCGACCGATTATGCCGGTTACTTCATGGCCGCCTGGGCCTATAAGAATCGTGTGGCTCTGGGCAAGCCTGCCGCGACTCTCAATTCGCTAGCTACCGAATATCACGTCAGTCCAAAGTATTTGCCAGTGGTCTGGAACTCACTCGAAGCCGCGAAAGAAGCAGTGGGCCCAATGGCCAAGGTGCAAAGCATGTGGCAAGCTCTCCCGCAGCAGCAAGATGCAGCGCGAGCCGGCTCTGTCCAGATGCGGGATTATGTGGTACGTGTCCGCGCGCTGGTGGCCAAACATTATTCGAGCCCGGTCGTGCAAGGCCTGAGCGCTACCTCGCAGCCCCTGATGAACTGGAAGCTGAACCTCTTCGCACAAAAGCGTCGCGACTTTGACCCCGCCGCTCTGCTCGTCGATGGCGAACCACTTCCTGAAATACCACCTGCACCCAAGCCCGGCGAATTCTTCACCCGCGCGAGTGGAGACAACGTAGCCAAGCAGGCCAGTGCAAAGATGATCAAGGCTCGTCTGGCCGATATGGAGCCGCTCCGGGTTCCGGCTGGAGAAAGAGCTCGATATGAGGCGGCATTCGGTCGCTTTGCCAACGCTTTCCCTGATGCCTTCTTTGTCAGCGAGCGAGGTCGCTTCTTCCCTGACGACACCCAGGATAAAGGGCGTCTCCTCAGCGCAGGCTTCCACAACGTGATGGGATACTTTCGCGATGACCTCCCCCTCCGGGAGATGATCCTCGATGCAAAGCAGACACGAGAACTCGAAACCCTCTGGCAGGAATTCGATTTCATCGCCGACCACACGATTCGAACCTATACGCAATACTTCTTCAATCAGAGTGGCGAAATTCTGGGCAACGGCCGTGAGTCTGGAAGCGAGAGGCCAGCCGACAAAGCTGTGACCGACCCTGCCGTAATTTTTGGCTTGCGTGACCAGTATCTGGCTAAAGCCAAAGTCGACCCAACCAACGACAAAGTAACGGTCGATGCAATAGAGGCTCACTTCAAGCGCGTGAATGAAGAGATTCGTGCAGTCGAAAAAATGCGTGCCGAATCCGAGCCACGACATCTTTCTGCCCTTGCACAATTTGCCGCACGTGCTTACCGCCGCCCTCTCACGCTGGTCGAGAAAAAT
>JBKJUN010000343.1:0-2287 GCA_046590555.1 Bryobacter sp.
TAGGTCATGTTCGAGGCCTCGATCATCACAGCCGCTAGCACCAGAACGCTGAAGTGCCTATGCGTGATCTTCCCGTTTTGCAGTCCAAAATAGGCAAAGCCAAGCAGAAGGCTGACGAAGGCAACTCCGAACCAGCGTTGTTCGAGTTGTGACTGGTTGGCTGGGATAAGTTTGGCAACGCTGAAGAGTCCTATCACTGCTCCTGCGAAAATCCAGTGCAGGCGAGCCATCGACCTGTGCGTGTGGGTGAGTCGAAGGGATTCAAAGCCGAGTGCCGCAAGCACCGAAAACGAAAGGGTGAAAATCGAAGCAGCCATTGAAGGGCTGCGCGCTTTTTCGATCATCGGTATCAGGCTGTAGAGAAGCGGCTCGAGGCCGCCGAATCTTCCGAGAGCGTAGAGAATCGCTCCGATCCCAAGGCCTAGGAAGAGCCGAATTACCCCGCGCTCCCACTGCGTGCGGATAGCCCAGATCGCTAGCACCAGAGCCGTCGATCCCAGAAAAAGGCTGGTGTGCGTTTCGGCCCCCGGGAGCAGGATCGAAAGCAGCGAGGCAGGAATACTGGCGTATTGCTCATGCACGAAGTAGGCGACCTTGTCCTGCCAACCCACGGGATTCTCCATGCCTACCCAACGGATGGCCAGCTTGCCGTAGACCAGGCCCGGTAAAAGCTGTGGTGCGGCAATCATTCCTGCAATGGCGAAGCTGAGCACAGCCGGGTAGATGCGGAAGGTGATGGCTGTCGCAAGGATACTGAGGCTGACAAAGATCGGAAGCTGGTGGTGCCCGCTCAGCCAGGCGAGGCCCAGGAAAAAGCCTGCCCAGGCGGCTTCTCGCCAAGGGCGATCGCTCGAATTTGTCTTCAATAAAAACAGAAAGACCAGCGGTGCCCATATCAGGCCACTGATCATCTGTGGCCAGTCGTTGGAGCCAAGGAAGCCGAAGAGCCCAAAGCAAAGGCCGCCGAAGACGGCCGGAATCCTTCCTGTGCCGAGCGAGCGAACTAGCCAATAAAGGTTGAGGGCACCAATGAAGTGGAGCAGGAAGAACCACCAGTGCAGTACTCCCTGCCGAATCCAGCCGCGTCGCAAGGGGGCGGAAAATAGAAGCCAGTTCAGCGGATTCATCACACCCGGCTGGCCCTGGCCGAGCAGGTTCTGCCCACCCCATTCGTAAGGGCTCCAGAGCGGAATTCGTCCGGCATGCCATTCCCCGGCCTGGAATTGCAGCCAGGGCATCACCTGACTAGTGAGATCGGAGCCGTTCAGCCAGGAGTATTGGTCGGTAAGTAAGATGCGCCAGTAGACAAGCACCATCAACCCAAAAAGCAGGGCGGGACCCGCAATGCGGTTGGCTAGAGCCACGAGTGGTTGAAAAGCACCAGGCAAGGACGCCGATCCGGTGCGGGAATCCATCACAAAAGCTAGTATCTCCAACGAGTTAGCTCTTTGGCAAAGGAAATGTAGAGACAAATGTCGAAAGGTTGACGTTATGAGACGCTTACTATTCACGCTTGGTACCTTGGTTGGCTCGTTGCTCCCGTCATTTGCGCAACAGGATGATGATGCCTCGCGCGGTGTGGCACGGGTGAGTGTGGTCGCCGGAGATGTCTCCGTGCGACGGGGGGATAGTGGGGACAACGTTGCCGCGACGCTGAATGCGCCACTGGTAGCGCAAGACCGTTTGTTGACTGGCCCGGGGGCTCGGGCTGAGTTGCAGTTTGACTACGCCAATATGGTTCGGCTCGGGGCAAACACAGAGCTTCGACTGGCGGAATTGCAGAATCAGCGCTTTCAACTCAATCTTCCGGTTGGCCTGGTAACGTTCAAGGTCTGGCAGAATTCACAGTCTGAAGTCGACATCAACACCCCTGTGGCGAGCATCCGTCCCTTGCGTAAGGGCGAGTATCGCGTGCAGGTGCTGGAAGATGGTTCGACCGAAATCACCGTTCGCGATGGCGAGCTAGACATCTTTACCCCGCAAGGTTCGCGCAAGCTGGGGCAGGGCAGAACTCTCCGGATTCAAAACACCAATGGTGGCGAAGCCAGCTTCCAGACTCTTTCTGAGGCACCCTTTGACAGATGGGATCAGTGGAACCGCAGCCGTGATCAGGAACTTGCCTCCTCGCGTAGCAGCCGTTATTTGCCTCAAGGCGTCTATGGCGGTGAGCAACTCGATTCCTACGGTGACTGGGTAAACACTGCACCTTACGGAAATGTCTGGCAGCCGCGTGTGGCTGCTGGTTGGGCTCCTTATCGAACCGGTCGCTGGTCGTGGCTGGATTACT
>JBKJUN010000351.1:0-3991 GCA_046590555.1 Bryobacter sp.
CCTTTGAGCATTTCCAGAAAGCGGGGCAGATCTTCGTCGGGCAGGACGCGGATGTCGAGCGTGGCTTCCGCTTCAGACGGAATTACGTTCGAGCGGTAGCCGGCCTTGATGATGTTGGGGGAGATCGAGGTGCGCAGCATCGAATTGTGGCGAGGTTCGCTCGTGGCCAGATACTTCTGGATCATGTCGGTCTTGTCGGGGTTGAGCAGGCCGTTGTAGCGCTCTCGCTCTTCAGGGGTCGAAACGGTGGCAAGGCGTTCGAAATAGGTACGTGTGGTGTCGTTAAGTCGCATCGGAGGCTGCCAGGCGGCCACCCTCGAAACTGCGCCAGCGATGTGGACGACGGAGTTAGATTCCAGCGGCACAGAACCGTGGCCGGCTACTCCAGTAGCTACGAGGCGGATCCCAAAAGGGATTTTCTCCGTTGTCTGGACCGAGACGAAGCGGAGCCGATTATCGGTGCGAACAGCGGAGCCGCCTTCAGCAAAGCAATACTCGGCATCGATTTCGGGCCAATGTTCACGAACCAGATAGGCGACCCCAACAACAGGCGCGCCTTCTTCGCCGGCCTCAGCCATGAAGATCACATCGCGGTCGAGGGCGAGCTTTTGGCGCTTGACGAGGATGATCGACATCATCGCGGCAACCAGATTGTCTTTGTCGTCTACCGTGCCGCGCCCGTAAATGTAGCCGCCTTCGCGGTGAGCCGAGAATGGGCCATGAGTCCATTTCGTGGGATCGATGTTGACGGTGTCGGTGTGGCCCACGATCAGGATCGGCTTCTTCTTGCCATTGCCCTTGATGCGGGCGATCAGGTTGGGCCGCTGGATTTCCGGGTTGGCGAGATTGTCCATCGTGAAGATCTTCGACTCGATCCCTTCTTTGTCGAGGACGCTTTTGATGTAGTCGACAACGGGCTTTTCACTCCCGCCAGGGTCTGCGCTGTTGATCTCGATCAGGGCGGAAAAGTGTTTCAGGGTCTCAGCGTCAACCTTGGCCCAGTCGATCGATTGGGCGCTTATGGCGAAGGAAGTGAGAAGAAAAAGAAAGACACGAATCATGCGTGTCAGGTTAGCAGATTCGCACCTACTGCCACTGCAACCAATCGCGACCGGCGGCAACCAGCTTTTCGGGATTCAGCCTGGTTGGCAAGGTGAAGTCTGGCGGGGCGATGACGAGAATCTCGTCCATGCCAGCGGCGGCGAAGATGTGTACCGTGTTGCGCTGGTATTCAGCGTACTTTTCGTACTCTTGCCAGACGTAGAGGTAGAGCAGTTCGAGGTCGACGTAGGTGCCGAGGGTGTCGATCTGGGTGGGGATGGGGTTGGCTTGGTCGGGGTCAGCATAGATCAGCAGGGAGGAGAAGGGCTTCATCTTATTGCGGATGCCGAAGGAAGAAATCGTAAGCGAAGGCCGGGCACGACGGATTGCCTGGACGCTGGCCCACTCGACAAAAGTATTGTTGATGAGCAATGTGCCGTTGCCGGCCAAAAGAACAGCGCGGATGAACTCGGCCAGGAGCGGGTCTTCCGATGGAGGGGCCACCTTCATTCGTTTCAGGCGGGCACCCAGTTCGCGGGGGCCACGGAGTTGTTCCTTTTCGACGATCTGCTGTACTTCTTCGGTGAGCTTCTGACGAAAGGGTTGCAAGTCTTCATAGCTCATGGAGACGACTCCTGGAGCGGCCGGGAGGTCGTTGCCAGCCTGAATGAGCCAACGGTCATAGGGGGCGGCTTTGCCCGAGGCGAGCAGTGGGGCTAGATGGAGTGCGGGATCGAGGGGGGCATCCAGAGCGTAGCGACGGCCCTTGAGGCGCGTCCAGAGGCGGTCTGGGCCTACGGGTAGTTCCGCCGGCGAGAGGACCACAGAGAGGCGCGGGCGGCCCTTGCGCTGTAGCTCGGCATTGAGCACGGGTTCGAGCAGGGAAAAGATCTGGGCGACGGCGGCTCGCCATTCGGCGTAGTGAAGATTGCGATTGAGAAAGTCGACTTGTTCAAGGGTGAAGGAGCGGCGGGGCCAGGTCTTCTCATTGATGCCCATCTTTGCTTCCGCCTGACGGAGGGGAGCGAAGAGTACACTAAATTCTTCGGGTGGCAGTTTATCGACCAGCGTGAAGAGGCGCTCGTAGTAAACATGTTCTGCCGGGAAGAGGAGTTGCCAATCCTTGATCTGGTCGAAGAAGAAGGTAGAGAAGCTGGCCGGGATGCGGTCGAAGAGGCCGTTGTCGATCAGCGCTTGCAGCAGCGGCGATACCATTGCGGCTAGACGATCTCCGTGAGCGGGCGTCCCGTGCAGTCGAATTTAACCCCGAGCATTTGTGCGGTGGTGGCAGCGATATCGATGTGGGCGACGGGGCGCTCTATCTCTCCACGTCCGACACCGGCACCGAGGGCGAGCATCCACATATTACGGCAGGAAGCGTCGCCGGAGCGGTGATTGAGAAAGCCATTGGCGGCATTGGCATCGCCATCGCGGCCGAGCTCGGGCAGAATCATGACGCTGGTTTTGTCTTTGTAGCTTGGGTTCGATTGGATTTCGTCCCAGAGCATGCCGGTGAGGCGGTCTGTTCGGGTGACGGCCTGCAGATAGAGCGAGTAGGAGCCCCAGTGGGCCACGTCCATATCCCAGAAGTTGACCAGGATGACGCGAGGCGCGAATTCGCGCATCACTTCGCGGGTAATGAAGAAAGTAAGTTCGTCGCCGGAGGCTGGGGCCTCGGGGCCGTTAATGTATTCGACGAGGGCGTGAGTGGGGGTTTCTCGCACCTTCTGGTCGAGTTGTTTGCCGCCCTTGAAGACCGTCCAGCCGACACCCTCGTAGCCTTCTTCGAGGATCGTCTCGAGCCGGCGGCGCACGTTTTCGCGATCCGCGACGCCCATGCCGCCGCCTCGCTTGACGATGTCTTTGACGGCATCAAGCAGAAGCTGCTTGGGGAGGACTACGTTTGCGCCTGCGCCGGTGGCGGCGCCAATGCTCGAAAAACTCTTGTTGGTGCAGATGGCCCAGGCGTCCATGGGGTTAGGCTTGCGCTGCTGGCGGAAGGCTTCGAAGATGGTGGGCGAGGCAGGGGGCTGGAAGCCGAAGTCATCGACGCGTTGCCATTGGCCGGTGAGGATCGAAGCAGTGGAGTTGTAGTGGGAAAGGACGCCCAGGTTGCGGCAGTCCTTGTAGAAACGGCCCTGGCCTTTGAGAGCCGCCAGGCGTGGGATATTGCGCAGGCCGTCGCCGGAGAAGGTTTCGCTATAGCGTACGCCTCCACCAAAGGTAACGATGATGACCTTGCGGGCAGACTCGGCGGGTTCGGCACCGTGGGTTGCGATGCGGCTGGCAACGCTCAGCCCTGCGGCCTGGAGGAATTGGCGTTTAGAAAGCATTAGTACTCGGTGATCTCTCCACCTTTGATCTTACGCCTTGATTTTGGATCGAGCTTCCAACCGGGTGTTGCGGCTTGAGGGATCAGGTCTAATGGGGTGTCGTAGCCAGCGAGGATGTCGCCGCCAGGGGAATAATAGGGGCCGATGTCACAGGCCATCGAGCCCTTGCCTTCGTCGACGAAGGTGATCGAGGTGATGAGCTTGGCTGATTTGTAGCCGTACTTTGAGGGGTCGAGCAAACGGAGGGGTGCGCCGTTCTTGTCGGGAAGCGGTTTGCCAGCGCGGTCGAGCACCATCAGAACGTGAGGGTTTTTCATCTCATCGAGCGACATATATTCGTACCACTTGTCGGCGCAATCAAGCCGGATGGCACGGGCAGTCTTGCGGGGCTTAACGATATCGAAGAGGGATTCAAAACGGAAGCCACCCCAGGTGGTGCGGCCGCTCCAGCACTGCACGCATTTCATGCGGGAGTTTTGCTGGACTTGCGGGAGGGCGCGAAGCTGGGCGAGCTTCAGAGCTTGTGGCTTCTCAACGAGGCCTTTGATTTCAAGGCTCCATTTGGTGGGGGCGATAGGCGGGATGGGGTTGTAACACATGGTTCGAAAGCCGACTTC
>JBKJUN010000444.1:0-13261 GCA_046590555.1 Bryobacter sp.
CAAGAAATGATCCGTCTGACTCTAACTGAATTGGCCCCAGTAGGGAACTCTGACTCATCAGTTGGTCTGGGTTAAGCTGGAAGGATTTCCAAGATTGTAGTTCTTGCTGGACAACAGTCGCTGTAGGATATCCAACACCATTGACTCGAGATAGAACGCTGGAAGACTTCTCTTCAAAGTTTGAAAGGATCGGGCTGTCTAGTCCTTGCGCCTCGATCCATATCCTAAACTGATAGGGTTCATCACTGAAGATGTATCGAAGTGCGGCATTCGTTTCCTGGAGTTCATCGGCTAGATGATGGAAAGGCGCTGGAAGATCAGCCAAAGTTTTTGAGTGCAAGTTTTCCGAAACGATTTTCAGTGGTGAAGTCGAGAGAGGCTCGTTTGACCAGGCAATCTCAATTGAATAGGTGACGAACCGGCATGTGGCAGTTGCGGTTTGTGCCAATTTGTCATGAGCAGATGGGCGAAGAATCAAATCAGCCTCGAATTTAATGTTTTGTGGTTGAGCAGCACCATCGGCAAAGAAGAGTTTCCTGACTTCGGAATTTTTCGCCTCCTTACTCCGCACCTTGAGTGCGGCTTGGGTAAGAGTCATTGAGGCCATGTTCCCGAGGAATTGGATGGCGTCGAGCAGATTCGATTTGCCTACTCCATTGGGGCCGGCGATGACGGTGAGGGGCCCGAAATAGACTTCGACGTCGCGGAGGTTTTTGAAGTTTTGTACACGGAGACGGGTCAGCATATTGGCCTCATGGTATCAACGGATCCTTATAGTATTCGACTACCTTGCGTGCAGCGGCGGGGCCGATGGAAGCAGCGAGGGCTTCGATGGGTGTGGCTTTGACTTGCTCGGGGCTACCGAATTCCTTCAGTAGTTTTCGCATCGTGATTTTTCCGATGCCGGGGATGCTCTCCAGCTCGCTGGTCAGGCGGCTGCTGTTGCGCCTTGACCGGTGGAAGGTGATCGCAAAACGGTGGGCTTCGTCGCGGATGGTCTGGATGAGATGGAGGGCCGGGTTGTGGCGCTCTAGAATCGATGGCTCGTCTTCCTGCCCATAGACATAAATGATTTCTTCCTTCTTGGCGATCGAGGCCAGGGGCTGATTGATGATGCCGATTGCTTCGAGCGCTTCGGCGGCGGCGTGGAGTTGGCCCAGGCCTCCGTCGATCAATACCAAACCTGGAAAGGGTTGGTTCTCTTCTTTCAGACGGCTGTAGCGACGGGTGACCACTTCCCGCATTGAGGCGAAGTCGTCGTTGCCTTCTACCGTCTTGATGATGAATTTGCGGTAGTCGGCCTTCTTCATCTTGCCTTCTTCCCAGACCACCATCGAGGCTACTTTGTCGGTGCCGGAGATATGCGAGATGTCGAAACATTCAATTCTGTTGGGGGCTTCTTCGAGATTGATTGCGTCTTTGAGAGCTTCTTTGATGGCGAGGGAGCTGGGGCGGAGGACGCGGAAGCGCTGCTCGAAGCTGTGGCGGGCGTTGGTTTCAACCAGGCCTAACATCGCTTTCTTTTCGCCGCGCTGGGGCGTGTTGATCGTGCATTTGCGACCGCGCTTTTCGGTGAGGAGCTCTTCCAGGATGTCGCGATCTTCAAATTCAATCGGAACGTGAATGATGCCGGGAATGTGTTGCTGGTTCAGGTAGACCTGGATGAGGACCTGCTGGAAGAAGTCGCTGGCGTCGAAGTGGTGCTGGTCTTCCCAGAAGATTTCGCGGCGGTCGACGATGCGGCCGCGACGGAGGTGGAAGAGATTGATGGCGACCAGCGGCGGCTCGGCGTAGTAGGCGAAGATGTCGGTATCGTCGCCATCGGCGGAGGCGACTTTTTGGCGCTGCTCCATTTCGGTGACGGTTGCGATGAGGTCGCGGAAACTGGCGGCCCGCTCGAATTCGAGATTTTCAGAAGCCAGGTTCATTCTGACTTCGAGATCTTTGGTGAGGTCTTTGAGTTTGCCTTCGAGGAAGCGGCGGACGTCGCTTACGGAATCGTTGTAGGTTCCAATTTGCACGAGGCCATCGACGCAGGGACCGTGGCAGCGATTGATATGGTATTCGAGGCAGGCATGGGTGTGGGTTCGATTGAAGTCGACCTTGCAACTAGGAATTTTGAAGTTGCGATGGATGAAATTAACGAGGCGGTAAGCGAGGTTGCCGGGGAAGTAAGGACCGTAGTAGGTGCCATCTTTGCGGATGCGCCGGGTGACATAGACACGGGGGAATTTCTCGTTGGTGAGCTTGATGTAAGGGTAGGTTTTGTCGTCGCGGAGCAGAACATTAAAGCGGGGCTTGTGCTGCTTGATCAGGTTGTTTTCAAGGCCAAGGGCTTCTTTTTCGTTGTCGACGAGGATATAGGTGAGGTCGCGGGCTTCTAGGACCATCGTGCCGTTTTTGGCTTCGTTTAGTCGATCGTCGTTAAAGTAGCTGCGGACGCGGGCACGGAGGTTTTTCGCCTTGCCAACATAGATGACGGTCTGGTTGGCATCACGCCAGAGGTAGACGCCGGGGCCGGTGGGGAATTGGGTGACCTTTTCCTTGAGAGTGTCTAGCCAATTCATGGGAGGACTACAATTTAATTGTGGCATGTCGATTCTTGTTGGCTTTGTTTTGCATTTTTGTTGGCACCGGGCTTGGACAGGTGAAGCCTCCGCCGACCGTAGACCCGCCTGAAGAAGACGAGACTCTGGTTAAAGAAAAAAAAGAGTATGAGTTCAATCCGATCCAGGCGTTGTCTGAGATCAAGATTGGGCATTACTACATGAAGAAGGGGAGCTTTCGCGCGGCGTCGGGGAGATTTCTCGAAGCTACACTTTGGGACCCGACCAATCCCGAGGGATTCTACGAACTGGGTAAGGCACATGAGCGGGCCGGGGACCAAAAGGGCAAGCGAGCGGCGTGGACCAAGTTTCTGGAACTGGCACCCGAGGATAAGCGGGTGGCAGAGATCAAAAAGAAGCTTGGACATAGCAAATAAGATTAAGGTTGGCGTTTGAGCCACTGGTGCTGGATGGCATGAGTGAGCTTTTTTATGCCGTCTTCCCAAGATGGAAAGAAGTCGATGTACTGGAGTTCACGAACGATGCGTGCGGGCAGGCGGCATTCGTCGAAGCGGATTGGGATGATGAAGGTGTCTTCGAGCGGAAGGCGCAGGGCGATGTCGAGAGCGTAGCGGATTTCTGCCTGGAAGCCACCTCGTTTGCGTACTGAATTTTTTGACATACAGCCAACGAAGAAGTCACTAGCCTCGATGGCGGCCTCGATGAGACGAGGCCAATTTTGACCGGCCTTGAGATTCTTTCGATCCATCCACGGGTTGAAGCCAGCCAATACGAGTTGATCGTAAAGCAGGTCAGCCTTCTCGGCGTCCTCGGTGGCATAGCCAATGAAGACACGTGGCGCGTCGAGGGCGACGAAGTGGAAGCCTCCGTCCTGTTGTGGCTGGAAAGTGCCAAAGCCTTCGATCTCAACGGGCTTGCCCTTCTTGAGGGATTCGAGGATGATCTGGGCGACTTGTTGATCGTTGAAGCGGGACCTGGTAAGGGACATTAGGGTGCCTCCGTTTTGGCGACCTTTCGTTTTGATTGTTTGGGGATTTGGCAGCCAAAGGTGCCAAGACCCGGCCAAACAGTGGGTTGGCCATGCTTCCAGCCTTTGAGGATGGACAAGACGGCCTGGTCAAGGTAATCTGCAGCTTCTGCTTGTGAGCTTTGGTTTGATCTAGCGAGGCGACGGGTGATGTCTGCCTTGTTCATGAGGGTCTCGATTCGCGACTGAGACGGCCCTGTTCGACATAGGTGATGCGAAGGGCGGAGTCTTTGGTTGTGGTTTGGAAGTTTGAGGTATTCAGTAAGCGGGACATGGGTGCTGCGGCCGGGATAACGACTGGGGAATTGTGAGTGTGGGTGACGAGGTCTTGCACATCGACTGCTGCGCATCGGTCGGCATAGGACTGGTGGAGCAGTGCGAGGGCCTGAACAGCGGAACGTTCGAGACCGCGGATGTAGCGCTGCACGCGTGAGAGGTAGTTAAATGCGTTGTTGTCTGCGGGGTTTGCGAGGGTTTGTTCGAGAGCTGAGGCGTGGACGGCTTCGGCGCGGACTCGCAGAAATTGAGCGAAAGCGTATTGCTCGAAGAGCAGGTTTTCGTGGGTGGAGCCGGGGTTGAAATCGGCGGCAAGAGTTTCGCGGAAATCGAGGAATTGATCCTGGATGTGGGCGGGAAATTGATCGATGGAAGTGGCGGTAAGGCCGTGGCGCATCGCGTTTTTGCTGACGGTGAGTTTACCTGCGGGAGAGGTGGGGCCGGTTAAGGCCTGGGAATTCTCGCGATTGGCAATGATCTGTTGTTCGGTAGCCATGTTGTTTTCCTGAAAATAAAATGGCGGGCTGGGCAACCCCACAAGTGGAGTGCCTAGCCCGCCTACAGGAAATACATTAACAGGCGGATAGTGCAGTCAATTTCGCTAGTTCGAACGATAAACGATTAGAATCAACATTTTAAAGGTCAAAAAAATGTAGGAAATACTTGTGAAAAATGAAATGCGGCTCAGAGATTTCGTTCTTAACGAAAAAGCTAAATTCGCGGAGTGGTTCCGGGGATTTAGATGAGATTAACCGAATCCAATATTGGCCTGGGGGAAGGCCGCTCGGCAAGGACAAGACTGGGGATCGTTGCACCTGAGTTTGCTTCAAAAGAAAACCGTCACTTGAAACAAGAATCAATGCAAACGGATGGGGCGTGATGGAATCTGGTAAGTCAACCGAGAGAAGTAAAGCTTGTGCAGGCAAGTATTCAGTGGCAGAGCTTGAGCGGGTTGAGACCAGCAAGACAGACTGCTGATCGCGCGTGGACCGCGCACTCGACCAACCGGTAACCAGGCTAAGGATGGCGGTTGTGATGGCAACCAGTACAAAGGCGTTAGCCAGAAGTAGCGCATGATTCGATATGGTCTTTAAGCTCAGTTTGGGGGAAAGTGAATTGGAATCAACTTTCCTGAAAACACCGATGAAAGAGTCCATTTCCTCCAATGTCATCTGACATTGCTGGCAGGTGAGGAGATGAGAATCGATGTCTTGAAGCTCTGCAGGGGCAACAATTGAACCAGCAGCATACTGATCCAATAGTTCGGATCCAGGGCAGCAATTGACTCCTTCGTGGCAATGCCCCATGGCCGAATCGATGTCATTTGAAGATTTCATGATGAGTTTCAAGTTAAGGATTTGCCGACACATGATACTTATTGGCTAGTGCTAAACCGAAAGGCAAATTCTCCGAAAATTGAAATTCTCTGAGCGTTGAGCCAGTTTCCGGCGGCCATATTCGGAAAATCTTGCCTTGGCGCGCGATTTGAGTAGACGAAACTGCACTTCAGTTAGGCCCATCTCCTCACAGATCAAATGAGCCGCTTGTCCCGAAAGGTAAAAGCGGGAGAGAATTTCGCGGTCTCTGGGATGGAGTTCAAGCAGAACGGCTTTCATGATTCGAAGGGATTCCGAATCGATTGCCACTTGCTCTGGGTTCTTGCGAGTTGAGGGGAGCTGTATATCGGTTTCGGCGTCTACCTCCTTGTTTCGCTTCCAAACATTTTTGTTGATCTGATTGGCGATCCTGCGTCTGGTTACCGTACTGACAAAACCAGGAAGGCAATCCGGGTTTCTAAGTTCTCCATTTTGAATGGCGTCCATCGTGATCAAGAAAACATCGTGGACGTGGTCATCTAAATCCTGTTGACCAAGTTGGCGGGCAATTAAAAGTCGGATGCCACGGCTAAATCGAGAGTACAACTCCTCGATAGCCTTTGGATCTCGCTTTGAGATTCCGTCCACAAGCTGGCACCACGTGGAATTTTCAGGCTGGAAGTCTGAAGAATTGCTAAGGGCCGCAGGCTCGACAGCGATTGGACGAAGTTGAAAAAGAGGCAACTGGGTTGCCTTTGGTGCTTCTACCTTGGATTCGATTGTTTTTTGTTGGATTATGGCAGTAATCATCATGGAACCTTAAATTTCACACCTAAGAAAGCTGGACCCTCAATGCGGGTACCGTAAGTACTATGGCCTAGCTGCGAAATAAGGTAGTGAGTTTTAGGGGGAAAACATTTCAAAATTTATCTGAGTTTTTTTGTCCGTTTTTTCGGTTGTCGATTATTGGACTTGCATTGGAACTGCAAGACATTGCAAAGTGAGCTCCAAAAGTCTTGGGAGTTGCTTGGCGCGAAGGATTAGCCCGTGACAGAGTTTTTCACTTTGATCGTCGTGTTCGCCCTCGAGCCAGTCTTTTGGCAAGGCCTTAAACAGAACTTCGAGGTGAGACAAAGTGAGAGATTGAGCCAGATCAATCCAAGGCTGCAGTTGAGAAACGGATGAGAGGCCACGATAGGGAATTCGATTTGGGTAGAGGCCGTGACCAGGGGCAACCTTGAAATCGAGCGACCGGCCATTGAAGCAGAGCCCCTGGTCAATCAGGATAGCGAGGAGGCCGGGAGGAGCGTGGTCAACCGGATGCAAATTTTGAACAGTGGTGGGCTGAAGGCAGCGACGCCGAATAAAAACAGCCTGACGGGAATCGAGATTGGCAAGCCACTTGTCTGCTACCAAAGCCCCCCAGAAGCATTCTTTGTTGGCGAGCAAGAGCCAACTTGGCTCTGGAAGTATGTCGTGAACGGATTGTTCGTCAGGGTTGACGGGGTAAGCGATAGCAAGGTGAGTTTGGTCAGGATTGTGAGGCGTATTGGGTTTTAGTTGACTATACAGTGTGGAATCTGAGATTTTGGCCCAGGCAAGTTGAGGGACAGGCAGGTTCAATGCGGCTAGAATCTGGGTTCCAAGATATTCAGCGATTAGTGAAGAGTTGCCTTGGGGGTTGTCGCAGAGTTTTAGAATGTAATGCTTTCCATCGGTCGCGCGAATTCTGGAGGCGCGCGAACCGCCCCGAAGTGCAGTAATCCGGTGTTCGACCTGGATGGCGGGGAGGGAGGTGAAAGCTGTGACTGAAGCGGCAAGATGCATACCTTTCAACAGTTCATTGACAGGACGATCAATTTCATGAGAATTGAAGTTAATTGAATATTCAAGGAGGACTAGCTCCTATTGGGGGTAAGGCTTATCCCCATAAAGGCATATGGTTTGGAGCCACATGCCAAATGGGGAAAGATGCATCTATGGGTTGTACTGAGCTGGGTAACGAATGACCGTGTAGTTTCGCAAGGAAACGGAATCGGCTGAGCTTGTCGTCAAGCGACCTCGGAAGTCGATAGTGAAAGCACTTGTTGGATTTATGGATAACTCCGGCACCTTCATATCAACAGAAGCGGAAACGCCAAAGGTTTGAATTTGCCAAGCAGCACCTGATCCGAAAAGTCCGGCACTGCCATCGAAAGCGATTCGCTGCTCGGAGCTTGGCATTGAACGGGTGTAAAGGGTAGACCCGGCCATGCGCATTTCCACATCAAACGCGGAGGCGGAGCCAATATGATTCATCGTGAATTGAACCACCAGGCGGTCACCCGCGTCGAGGAAAGAGGCAGGAACGGAACAACTCCCAATTACAGTTAAGGCTGTGGAGGAAGTGGAACCACCGCTTGACGAGCAGAGTACCTGAGGAAGAGGATGAGTTTGACCCGCTTCCATACTTTTGCGAGCCTGCTGAGTTGTATTGAACCAGAAGTCACCGTTAAGTCGGCTACTGGGGTCGACGTTTGAACCAAGATCTCGCCAGCCAGAGTTAGACGAATTGGTAGTTGTGGATAGACGCTGAACGACCAGACTTCCATCCGAATTGAGTCGAGCCAGCTCTGTCCCGGCATTGGAGAGCCAACGGGAAAGGGGAGTAGTCGATTGAGCAACACCCGCTTGAACGGTAAGACCTGTGACGCCAACACTCGCGCGGGAATCGAATAGATGGAGCGTTGTCGATGGGGAAATTGTGCCTAGCCCGAGCCTCTTTGAAGAGGTGTCAAAGATCAGGTTGGCATTGTCCTGAATGAGAGAGCCATTTGCATCCGTGAACGGAATGGAGTGGCTTGAGAAATTGGTAAAGAGACAATTGCCCCAAGAGGCATCGGCTCCGGTGGAGACAAGGCAACGTCCTGCGCCACCGATAGCAAGAGCGGTCCAACTCGCCGGAGACCCCTGACCGACTATCAGACTGCCAGCAGAAACAGGCGCTGCTGTCGTATCGCCGTGAAGGCTGCTGAGCAAATTGTGGGCAGGCGCACCGATACAACCGGTTCGAAACTGGAGCTTAACTACGTCACCGGTTTGTGGAATTGTGCCAGGAAGGAAGCTTAATGTGTTTGAGCTGACCAAATAGTCAAGGCCGGAATGGAGTGCGATTCCATTGCGAAAGACCACCAGACTTGAGACTGGAGAAGGGACTGCCGAAAGAGAAAAGGTGACATTTGAGCCATTGATTGAGCCGATGGGAACTTCGTTGTCTACGAAAATTCCTGAGCATGGCTGAGCCCAAGAAAATGTGGGCAAGAGAGTTAGGAGCAAGATCAGCGGAGTGGAAAGACCCCAATTGGTTTGCATAAGTCGAATCTTAGAAACTTTTAGCATTTTAAATCCATACAGAGGGGATGGTGCAATCCATCGTAAAACCAGTTAAAGATGATTGCTCCCCATCGCAATTATGATCGTGAGCTTGGTGAAACTTCGGCTTTGCCACAGTGTTGTTTGCGCCAAAAGTCCAATGAGGGTGAATTTGTCTAATGTTTGCAGTGGTTTATTGGAGGATAAGGCTTTTTTCAATTCAGCAATAATTCTTGTGACCAGTTTTTGACGATAGAACATTTGCGTGAGTGCATAACTTTTGGGGCCGTGCTACACAACAGTTGCCATGAGTCAGTTTTTAACAAGACGGAGTTCGTTGATGGCGATGACTGGGTTGGCTCTCGGGCAGGAAGGGCCGGCAGATCTGGACCGGGTGAAAGTTGGGGCGATGCCGCCAGCTTTTAAATTGCCTTCGGCCGATGGCGGCTCGGTGAGCTTGAGTTCGCTCAAAGGTAAAGATGTGGTGCTGGTTTTTTACCGGGGCTACTGGTGACCCTATTGCGCTACGCAACTAGTTGAGTTGCACAAGTTGATTCCATCTGCGCGGCGCGATCGCACGGTGATTGTGGCGATTGCGCCGGATGCGATGGAGAAGCTGGGGGATATCATCCCGAAGGTGAGGGCCAAGATGGATGGGCAGTTTGTAGTGACGTTGCTGAGTGATGCTGATCATGCGGTGATTGACCGGTATGGATTGTTGAATGTGGAGGCGGCGGCTCGGGGGAGGTTTTTGCCTCATCCGACTACTTATGTTTTGGACCAGAAGGGTGTGGTGCGGTGGAAGTTTACGGAGAAAGACTATAAGGTAAGGCCGACGAATGAGGTGATTTTGAAGGAGTTGATGAAGCTGGAGTAGATGATAGGCTAGTGAAAGCTATGGTAAGTTTTGCGGAGTTCCTTGGGAATGCCGCCTCGAAGCGGGAGTTCGTTAACGTCTTGTTCGAAGAACGAGTATTCGATCTAATCGGCACACTATAAAAGCTTTCTCTTCCGCTGGAGGAAGCAGGTGTGCCTCATGAGTTAGTCGGCAGGCTTGCAGTTTTTCTTCATGTGGAGAACGCCGATTCCACGCACTCTTCGTTAACCCGTGACATTGACCTCATGATCAGACGGGAAGATATGGGGCGTGTCGTGGCTATTGCGGAAGAACATGGATTCCGCTTTCGTCATTCAGAGGGTCTGGACATGATGCTTTATGGCGAGACAAATAGCGCTCGCAATGCCGTGCAAATGCAGCAGGCGGATCGCAGGCTGCTTCGCCGACCAAATTGATCAGCGATCTGTGTAGCAAAGAGTGGAGGAGAAGCGTAAAGTAGAGAGTGTTGCAATTGCGTAACTGCCCGATTCGGCAGACTTTCCTAATTTCTCTTATTCTCTCGCTCAGTCATCTGGCTCTCGCCAGGGAAACCGATCAGTTCAGCACACCAAGTGCCCCGCTTCACGATATGGGCGCTAAGTTGTCTCGCAAGGTCGTAGAGATCATTGAATCTGATCGCACCGGAGATGGGCCTGAACGCGTCCTGTCCAGATGGGACGGCCGCAATTTCTATGAGTCCAGACTTGTCCGCTGGATGAACAAGCATCAGGCCGGGGATCGTCGAGAGAGTTTCCGGCCGGGGGCGTTTGCCTCAATCTTTCGGCTAGCTCTTTCTCCCCTGCCGGGCTCCTTCTTTTTTGATGCCCCTACTGTGCGCCTGCATGGATTCTATATGGGCTCTGACAAAATTGACCACTTCTTCCAACAGGGGCACGCTTATTACGAGCTCGCCATGAAGTACGAGGCTGAGGGGGCAGGCGAAGTTAAAGCCATCGCGGCGGTTGTAGCGCATGGCGTAGCACAGGAACACAAGTACTTTGGCACGGCTACGAGCGGTGTCTACTCAAACGGCGACCTAGCAGCTAACTATGCGGGCATGAAGTTCTATAGGAACCTTCGGAATCCAGTTCGGATCGGCGAACGCGTCTTGCCACCGATGTTCGAGAGATCGCAAGAGGGCTGGCGGCTTCGACCCGGCATCAATCCAGATCAGCTTTTGCTTCCGTTTCTATCGAATCACCTTGACGAATCTTTAAACCCGAGCCGTTACCGGTTCAGCCGCAGGACAATTCGCTCGGTCATTCACAATCACTGCAAGCCGTGGAGGCAATTCTACGCCGACCGTCTTGACGTGGTGGCTCCGATCAGCAAGAGCTTCGCAACCAAGTGGTTCGGTGAGGAATATGGGCACTGGCTGCCGCCAGCTAATGAAATCTCGATTGCCACCGAATGTGATGAAGTTGCCCATTGACTTTTAAAGCGTCATGACTTTAACCAGTAGGACCAATGCAAGTTGGATCTTAGGGGTGACGCTTTTTTGTTTTGATTGTGTGTTTCAGTGTTTGGGATCGAAGGCGAGGCGCAGGGTGAACTCGCGCCGCAAAAGAGCCAGACTAAAGAGGCACTGCGCGGCACCAGCGGCAACTGCGAGATACCAGAGATCGGTCAGAGCGAAGCCGGTGCGATGCGAGAGCCAGAGTGCTGGAAATACGAAGATCATCAGACGCATTACGGAACTGAGCAGTGCGGGCCAGGCGTTACCCATTGCCTGAAATAGCGACGAGCTGGTAAAGGTAAGGCCAAAGGCGAGGAAGCCCCAGGAGACGATGCGCAGATAGTCTGTGGCATAGGTTATGACCGGTGGGTCTGAAGTGAAGAATTTCACGAGCGAGTCTGGTGAGAGGTGGCAGAGGATGGTCATGATCGACATCAGGGTGGCGGCCATGATTGCGGCTGAACGGAAGGTCTCGCGGACACGTTCTGCCTTGAGGGCGCCGAAGTTTTGAGCGGCCAGAGGAGAGGCAGCAAAGCTGACTGCCATAACCGGCAGGAAGAGGGATTGCATCAGCCGGACACCTACTCCGAAGCCGGCCTGGGCGTCTGCGCCCTGGTCGCGAATGATGCTATAGACAAAGGCCGAGTAGATCGCCATGATCATGAATTCGCCGCCGGAGGGGAGGCCAATCGACAATAGCCGCTTCCAGATATCAATGCGTGGGGAGAAGGCGGCTTTGCTGAAGCGGACGAAGCTTGCGTGCTTTACGAAGTAGACGGACAGTGCCGCTACGCCTACGATCAGCGCGATGAGAGTGGCGAGGCCCGCGCCTTCTGTGCCCATCGGGACGCCTGTGCCCCAGCCGACGATCAGTACGGGAGCCAGGATGGCGTTGATCGCGACAGTGAGCACCTGGATGATCATTGTGGGCTTGACGACGCCAGTGGCGCGCAGGGCTGAGCTCATCGAGACCAAGGCGAATTGCAGGGCAAATGCGGGGATGAGGTAGTTCAAGTAACCAATGGCGGCGGCCAGGGTTGCAGCATCGGCGCTGAGCCAGCGGCAGTAGACATCGCGGAGGATCGTACCTAGCCCCAAGACAGCAAAACCGAGAGCGACCGAGAGCAGACAGGATTGATCAAAAACGGACTGGGCGTCGGCCTGATCTCGCCTGCCTGCGGCCTGGGCAATGAGAGTTGTGGTGCCGACGCCGAGCATCTGCGTGAGGGCGAGGATGACCATCATGAGGTTGCCGGCGAGGCCCACGCCGGCAATGGCTGGGCCACCGAGGGAGGAGACGAAGTAGAGATCTACGAGGAAGTACAGAGTCTGGACGACCATGCTGACCGCGATGAAGGAGGCGAGCTCTACGAGGTGGCGGGGAATAGAGCCTTGAGTGAGATCTTTCACGGCCTGATTTTAGCCTAAGCGGCGATTGAGCCAGCGAGTTGTAGGGAGAAGGAGGAGGGTGCCGGTGAGACCGATGGCGGCGTGCATGCCCCAAAATGCGGCGGGACCCATAGGTTCGTAAAAGCCGGCGAGCCGGCCAACGATGTTGCTGGCGACGAACGAGGCCATAAATGCAAGGCCCATCATGGTGGAATTGATGCTGGCTGGAGCGGCGCGAGAGAGGAGAGCAAGAAAGGTGGGCCACGCGAACATATGTGAGACGCCGAGGGTGGCGCAATAGGCTAGAGGCCAGAGTGGTGAGACGCGTTCGCCGCCAGAGGTGATCGCGGCGAGGACCAGAAGCAGGTTGGCGACAGCAGAGAGAGTGATGCCGATTCCGATTTTGGAAAGGTCGCCGGGTTCTTTGCCTCGGGATGCTTGCCACTTCCAGAGCCCAAAGAGAAGAGGAGCGCAAAGAATGCTACTGATCGAATCTACACTACCGAACCAGGCGATCGGGATCTGGAAGCTGCCAAGTTGTGTCGAGACGTGGCTTTGGATCCAAAGAGGGAAGACGTTATAGATCTGAACATAGGCAATCTTCAGAAAGAGGATCAGAGCCATGACGGCGATCAGGGCTGCGGTGGTTTGCCGGTCTCTCTGAGTGAAGGGAGTAGGCTGACTGGTGATTTTGGCGACCCGTTGTGGAAGATGGCGATATCCGTAGAGGTAGGTTGCGAGGCCTGCGAGCATGAATATGCCGGCGATGCCGAAGCCGTAGTGCCAACCGTAACGATCGGCGAGAAAGCCGCAAAGGATTGGGCCGAAGACAGCACCAGTGTTGATGCCCGTGCTGAAGAGGGTGAAGCCGTGGGAGCGGCGGGTCTCGTCGTCAGGCGGATAGAGAGCACCTACCTGAGCGGAAATGTTGCCCTTGAGGAAGCCTGAGCCGATAACGAGGAGGAGGAGTGCGGTGAGGAAGGACTGCTCGAAGGCCATGGC
>JBKJUN010000499.1:0-5102 GCA_046590555.1 Bryobacter sp.
GCCGTGTCAAACCCGCAGACTTCAACTTTGCCTGACTGGGGCTTGGTTTGGGTTGAGAGTAGTCGCAGAAGGGTAGATTTGCCTGAACCATTCGGGCCAAGCAGACCCACAATCTCGCGTCGGTTCAAATGCATCGCAAACTGATTGAGAGCGACCAGGCTTCCGTAGCGATGGGTAACGTTTTCGACAGCGAGCAACATTAATTTACCTTGGAGCGAAGATCAGGACGGCGTAGAGAACGGGCAGATAAACCACCGAAGCCAACAGGACTCCACGCGCGTTTTCTCTGCTTCGCTCCTTGAACATTTTCCAGGCACAGTAGAGCAAAATCGCACCCATCACGATTGCAGTTGCCAGATAGACTTTGCCGCTCATGGCCAGTAATGCCGGCAGCAGGCTGGTTGGGACCATCAGGATGGAAGTCCAAAGAATTCGATTCGCTGTTGAGTTCCCGTCTGGTTCAACTACGGGCAGCATCAGGATGCCAGCCTTACCGTACTCTTCGCGGTACATCCAGGCGATCGCATAAAAATGCGGAAACTGCCAGACGAAGAGGATCGCGTAGAGGGTCCATGCTTCCCAGGTAAGAAGTCCTGCGGCGGCTGCAAATCCGATCAGCGGTGGCATGGCGCCAGGAATGGCTCCAATGGTTGTCGAGTGTGGCGAGATGCGCTTCATCGGGGTGTAGCAAAAGAGGTATGTCACGAGAGTGAATAACCCCAGGCATGCCGTCAGCAGGTTGCAACCCAGCCAAAGTTGGACAAAGCCGAGGGTTGCCAGGATTGCCCCAAAAACGAGGGCGTTGGCGGCCGGGATCTTTCCTGCCGGCAAAGGACGCGAGGCAGTTCTCGACATTAAGCGATCTGATTCACGCTCCCACCACTGATTGAGGGCAGCTGTGCCGCTTGCGATCAAGGCCGTTCCGAAGATGAGGTGGAAGAGCACCCATTGGGTCTTTTGAGGATTGAGCTGTGGCAATCCGAAGTAAAAGCCGATGGCCGTGCTCATGAGGATGAGCCAGGTAATGCGGGGCTTGGTAAGCGCCAGATAGTCGTTAAACGATGACATGGAATGAGCAATCAGACCGTCCCTATGGACGGCAATCCCGCAACCTCCTGCTTTCTTGAACTTGCTCTTACCAAAACAGAAGTTATGGTTGTCGCACCCATCACAATTGCTCCAGTTACGATGTGGGCAATCGAAAAGAATCTTGTATCGGGTAAGCCATTGTTTTCGCCTTGCCCGAATCGAACCACATAGGCGGCAATACCCAAGACCACTTGTACAACCACAATCCACAATAGGATAATCGAGGCCGAACGCGCCGGGTGTGCCTGAGGGGCTGGCCCCATCACGCCCGTTGCGAAATAGAGAAGAAATGCACCCACCAGCATCGCTCCAAGGACGTGTGAGATGGCCCCCATCAAGCGGTAACGGAGTGTTGCTCCCATGGCGATCTGTAGAATCACCAGCCAGGGTGCAATCGCCGCGATACTACGGAGGGAGGGGCTTCCGTGGTCGATAAATGAGGAAATCCCAGTAAGCAGGCTGCTGGAATGAAGTGCCCAAAGGCAGGAGATCCCGAATGCGAGTTGCAAGGAGACATCAACGAGGCAGACCATTAGCACTGAATCTTTGGGAACATCAGCCTTCAAAGCGAAAACGGTGATGGCAGCCAATAGAAGCGCAGATAATGCTCCTGCACATAAGAACTGCCAACTATTCTCTTTCTTAGTCATTCTGCCTGTTAAACTTTCATTCTAGCCGACTGGCCTTTGTTTGATGCCAATGCAGCCCACCCGAGCTCTTCATTCCGGAGATTTATTTGGCCACTACCGTTTGGAGAGACCTCTCGGAGGAGGCGGCATGGGTGTTGTATGGCAGGCAACAGACACGAGGCTGGGCCGGAATGTTGCCCTGAAATTCCTTCCAGACGATTTTCACGAGGGCGGGGAAGTGGTGGAGCGCTTTCGTCGTGAGGCCCGCACCGCCAGCTCCCTCAACCACCCCAACATTTGCGTTGTACACGATATCGGTGAGGATCATGATCGTCCTTTTCTTGTAATGGAGCTGCTTGAAGGCAAGACCTTGCGGCAATTTATTCAGGAGCGCCCGCTGCGTGTGAGCGAGATTCTCGACATTGGCCTGCAGGTGGCCGACGCGCTCGATGCCGCGCATCAGCAGTCAATTATCCATCGCGACATCAAGCCGGCAAATTTGTTTGTGCTCGAAAAGTCGGGTATTGGAATTCAGGCTAAGCTTCTCGATTTTGGCCTCGCCAAAAAAGGCATTCTCAACTGGGATTCGGCAACGATGACGGCCTTTCGTACGGACAGTGGTGTTGCGATTGGAACGGCAGCCTACATGAGCCCTGAGCAGGCGCTGGGGCAAAATATTGATGCCCGTAGTGACCTCTTCAGTTTTGGCATGGTGCTTTATGAAATGGCTACACGAACCTTGCCTTTTCGAGGTGCCACCAGTGCTGCTCTGTTTGACGCGATTCTGAATAAGGCTCCTGCCAGTTTGCTGGCTGCCAATCCTGAGGCGCCCGCAGAGCTGGAACGAATTATTCTCAAGCTACTCGAAAAAGAGCCGGCCATGCGGTATCAGAGTGCTGCTGAGTTACGATCCGACCTGAGCCGCCTGAAGCGCGACTTGAGTTCTGCCACCAGCAGCCGAACCACCGATGGGCGTAGGCTCGAAGCAGGGCAGTCGAAGCTGCCCCTTTGGTCGCGTGCCCCAGCTCAGGCTGCTTTTGTAGGCTTTGTGCTCGTACTGGTTGTCTTCGCCGGCTGGCTTGCGATTCGCAGCCGAAGCAGTGCTGCACCTTTGCAGTTTGAGAGTGCCAGCTTCCGCTCAGTTACTGACACAAATGGGGCAGAGTTCTTCCCGCAGATCAGCCCGGATGGGCGGACGGTAGTTTATGCCAGCAATGAGCGCGGCAACTGGGATCTTTATCTTTTGGATCCAGACACAAAGAATCCGCGATTGCTGACTGAATCCAGTTCTGTGGACGACACCGAACCAGCTTTGTCGCCCGATGGGACCACTATCGCTTTCCGTAGTGAGCGTGAGGGTGGCGGACTCTTTCTCTACGACCTGCGCAACAGTTCCGTTCGGAAGCTCAGCCCGATGGGACACAACCCTGCCTGGAGCCCGGATGCTGCAGAAATCGTTTGCGCCACTGAGGGAATCATCCGGCCGGAAGACCGCTATACAGCGTCGAGTCAACTTTGGGCTATCCGTCTTGATAACGGCGCGCGCCGTCTGATTTACAAGGGCGATGCAGTGCAGCCGAACTGGAGCCCCAACGGCGAACGTATTGCATTCTGGGCATCTAAGGGTGGACAGCGGGATCTATTTACTGTTCGTGCCCGGCCTCGTAATGGGATTACTCCCGAGCCCGTTGCTTTGGTAAGCGATGCGGCGGTGGACTGGAACCCGGTCTTCAGCCCTGACGGGCTCTACCTTTACTTCATCAGTGACCGCGATGGCCGGATGTCGCTCTGGCGCATGCGCATTGATCCAGCGAGCGGAGAAGCGCTGGGGAGCCCAGAAGCAGTAAGGCTGCCGGTAGATGAAGTGGCGCATGTCAGTTTCAGTCGCGATGGCCGGCGCATCGCCTTTGTTGAATATGCACTGATTGCCAATCTGTACCGGGTTCGCTTTGACCCTGTCAAAGAAGTACTCGAGGCTACCCCGGAAAAACTCACTAGCGGGAAGGCTCCGTTCACACGGCCTGATCTCAGTACCAATGGCCTGTGGCTCGCTTTCAATTCGCAAACGAATCGGGATGACCTTTTCATTCTCGGTACAGACGGATCTGGGTTTCGCAAATTGACTGACGATCAATACAAGAACCGCGGGCCGCGGTGGAGCCCTGACGGAAAGCGTCTGGCCTTCTTCTCGAATCGCAGCGGCTCGTGGGAAATCTGGACCTACACGATGGAGGGGGAAGTCCTGCAACAGCTCACCAGAGGCGGATCTGGCACTACTGCCTGGCCCGTCTGGAGCCCTGATGGCAAGAAGCTCGCATATACGATCTTTGGTTTTAATAGCTTTCTGATGGACGTGGATCGACGCTGGAATGAGCAGAGCCCTCAGGCGCTTCCTCCGATGGAATCCGAAGACGAGATTTTTTCTGCCTGGCACTGGAGCCCCGATGGCAAAAAGATCGCCGGTTTTACTCAGCGTGCGGATGGCGCGATCGCCGGGATTGCCTCTTATGATTTCAAGGAATCGAAGTTCACCAAGTGGAGTGATGTCGGCCAGGATCCGCACTGGCTCAAGGATTCCAAGCGGCTCTTCTTCGTGCATGAGGGCAAGGTTTGGCTGCTTCATACCGATACCGGAGTGAGGCAGATTGTTGTGCAATCGAAGGATTGGGATGTAGAACGCCGTGGCATTGCATCCAGCAGTGACAACGACTGGATCTACTTCAGCGGGTCGCGCACGGATTCAGAGGTCTGGCTCGGGGTCATCGACTAAATAGTCATCTCGCTGAGATGTATCGGGCCGCCCAGTTCTTCTGGAAACCCAAAGCCGCGCACTAATAACACGTCAAGGTCGCTTGCTCGCAAAACTCTTTTTTCTTCGACAATGCGCCTGGCTTCCTCCGGACCCATACCTGATTTGCCAATCCATTCTCCACCTCTGCAGATAACGGCAAGTTTGCCCAGTTTTTTGACGTGAGCCAGCGCTGCGGCCAGCGACGTAGGCGACATTCCTTCTTCCCACATCACTTCCACTACTCTTGCTCCAAATTCCGCCGGGCTTGTGCGCATGCTGCACATAGCCTCTCCCTCAGTTGCAACCGTGTCTTTGGGAAGAAACGGAATTTTCAACAACTCTCGTTCTGCGAAGAAAAGATAAACCATGGCGCGGGATTGACGGTCCAGGAGCGCCTCCCCAAAGAGACGAGCTTCTTCTCTGAGGCCTTCGTCAAAGCTCGCGGATTCGGCTGCTGCGCGGATTGCGGTGATTGCCCTAAGCGGTGAATGCTGGTTGCTGGCGGCCATTGTTTCGTAGGATTGCCAGTTAGTGCTGGCGGTACATGGCAACAGGTCTGTTCTTCTGCCGCTCGCGATCAACAATGCTCTGGC
>JBKJUN010000570.1:0-2592 GCA_046590555.1 Bryobacter sp.
CTTCGCCGCCATGGGTGGCCTCTCGGGCAACGTAAGCGAACTCGAAAAAACGCTTGGCATCAACATCGTCAATGACCTTCTTGGCCCAATCGGTGGCGAAGTCACTTTCGCTGTCGACGGCGCGCTCCTCCCGGTACCAACCTATGTAATGGCCACCGAAGTCTACGATGTCGCACGCCTCACCTCTACACTGCGCCGCGTGGCAGACGCTTTCAACCAGAAGGCCGCCGGCACCTCGATGGGTTCGGTCAAGTTCTCTGAGCAGACCGTAGGCGGTCGCACCTTCTACACCATCCAGCACGCCGCCCTGCCGGTCGAGCTAAACTTCACATACTCCGGCGGCTACATGGTCGCCGCAGCCAGCCGCGATACTATCCTCAAGGCCCTGCAGACTCGCAATAATCTACTCAGCCTGCCCCGCAGCCGCCGTTTCATCGAACTCCTGCCCGCAGACGCCGAGGTCAACGCCTCTGCCGTCTTCTGGGTCAATGTCGGCACTAGCCTCGAAGCAGTCGCTGCTTCACTCAAAGGTTCCCTCAGCGCAGACCAGAAGAAGGCAGTCGATCAGTTCACTTCCAATTCCGGCCCCGTCCTGATCACTGCCTACGCCGGCCCCGATAGCATTACTGTCGCCTCCTCCAGTGGCTTCTTCGGCTTCGGCCTCGACAGCCTCCTCGCCGCAGGCAAGGGAACTCCCATCCTCCCGCAAATCCTCGCCAAAGCAATCGGCGGAGCGGGTATCATGAACAAACAACAAAAGGTCCAATGAGCACTCCTCTCGACGCCGTCATCCAGCTAGACAATCTCTCCGTTCATCTCGGTTCGCGGCTCATCCTCAACAAGCTGCAAGTCGAACTCAAAGGCAGAACGATTGGCCTGCTGGGCCCCAATGGCGCGGGTAAGTCCACTCTCATCAACACGCTCCTCGGCTTCTACGCGCCGTCCTCCGGGACGGCGCGTGTTTTCGGTCACGACGTGCACAAAGAGACTCGCTACATCCGCTCCCTCATCGGCTATATGCCCGAAAACGATTCGTTCATTGCCGACATGAACGCCGTCACTTTTATCCGCATGATGGGCGAACTCTCCGGCCTCCCGCCAGAAACCGCCCTCGAGCGCGCTCACGAATGCCTCTTCTATGTCGGCCTCGGCGAAGCCCGCTACCGCAAACTCGGCACCTACTCCCTCGGCATGAAGCAGCTCGCCAAACTGGCTCAGGCAATCGTCCACGGCCCCAAGCTCGTCATCCTCGACGAGCCCACCAATGGCCTCGATCCTCCAGCCCGCCGCCGCATGCTCAAGATGATCCGCGAGATGCGCGACAACGCCGGCATGCGTATCGTCCTCTGCTCTCACCTCTTGCGTGACGTCGAAGACACCTGCGAAGAAGTCATCATCCTCAAGGACGGCGCAATCGTCCATTACGCCGACCTCGAAGCCGAACGCAGCGCCAACAAACGCTTCGTCGAACTCGAAACCGTAGGCGACGACGAAGGCTTCGCCGCTGAAATGGAAGCCCTCGGTGCCACCTGTGCTATGGCCGGCAAAGGACGCTGGAAGATGGTCCTCCCCGCTGAATTCAGCTTCCGCGAACTCTTCCGCGTCGCTACCGAAAAAGACCTCGAACTCCGCCGCCTCAATTACCGTAAAGACACTTTGGAAGATATCTTTCTTAAAGCGATGACCCAATAATGGCCGTCTACAAACGAACCTATACAACCTACTCGGGGCCACTGACCCCACCGCGAACACGCTTCCTCGTGTTGCCGCGTTATTCCTATGAGCGGCTCTTCCAAAGCCGCTTCCTCACTGGCTTCCTCGTCGCCTGCTTCTTCTTTCCGCTCGGCTGCGCTGGCTACCTCTACCTGGTCAACAACCTCTCGGTCTTCTCGAGCATGGGCTTCCCCGTACCGGACGTCTTCAAGATCGACTCCAGCTTCTTCCGCGTCTTCATGAACTTCCAGGGCGCTCTCGCCTACATCCTCACAGCGCTCATCGGCCCAAGCCTGATCGCCCCAGACCTCGCCAACAATGCCCTCCCCACTTACTTCTCCCGCCCCTTCTCCCGGATTGAATACGTCGTAGGCAAAGTCTCAGTTCTCTTCATTCTGCTCTCGATCATCACCTGGGTACCTGGTGTCATCCTCTTCTTCCTCCAAGTCTCACAAGCGGGCTCAGGTTGGCTCTCGAACAACTGGTTCATCCTGCGCGCAATCATCCTCGGCAACCTTGCCTGGATCTTGATCCTCTCCCTTCTCTCGGTCGCCCTGTCGGCCTGGGTCAAGTGGAAGGTCGTCGCAGGTGCCCTCATCCTCGGCGTCTTCGGCATCGGCGCGGGCCTCGCCGGCATCATCAACTCAATCCTCAGCACAGACTACGGCTCGATGATCGACATCTCCCGCATCATGTACACCATTTGGTCCGATCAGTTGAACATCGAATCCCAAACCGGCCTAGAACCTTTCGAAGCCTGGACCGGCTTCTTCGCCGTCTGCATCATCTGCCTGCTGATGCTCGAACGCAAGATCCGCCCGAAGGAGATCGTGCGCTAATGGCCACGAGCGACCAGATCATATTCGATAACGTCTCGCG
>JBKJUN010000597.1:0-2565 GCA_046590555.1 Bryobacter sp.
GCTACTCCGTAAGCCCGCTTTCGCGATTCCCCATGGCGGAGGCAATCTGATGAATTCGCAATCCGACGAATACCAGACGATCCTCCACTGGTTGCAACAAGGCGCAAAGCGCAATGCTGGCGGCGCGCGCATTCTCTCAATTTCGATAACACCCCGGGAAGCGATCCTGGCTCAGCCTGCGGCTACTGCACAACTCGCCGTCACCGGCCATCTCTCCGACGGCACCACTCGCGACATGACCCGGGAAGTGCGCTATTCCGTCCTCGATGAAGCAGTGGTCAAGGTCAACCAAAATGGCACAACTACCGCTTCTGGAAGAGGACTCACCGTCGTAATGGCCCGCGGGGTCGGCAAGACCGCCACTGCGCAGTTCATCGTTCTCGATAAGACTGGCGACACTGACAGCCCATTGCCCTCCCCCTCTAATTTCGTTGATCGCGAGGTCTACGCAAAGCTGGCAGAAGTCAGGCTGCGGCCTTATCCGCAGACTTCAGACAGCGCATTTCTACGCCGCGTCTATCTCGACGCAATCGGAATTCTGCCTGCGCCAGCCGAGGTCGAAGCCTTCCTTTCCGATGCAAGCTCTGAGAAGCGCACCCGCCTCATCGACCAGCTTCTGGAACGGCCCGAATACACCTCGCACTGGCTCGTCAAATTCGAAGACTGGTTCCGCAATTCCCAGTATTATTCCCAAGGCCGCACCAACGGCAGCTTCAAACGCTGGCTCGCCGACGCCATCCGCGCCGACAAGCCTTATGATCAGACCGTGCGCGAAATGCTTACCGCTACCGGCGACACCACCGTCCATCCCGCCGGCAATTTCTGGCACCCCGCCATGGACTTCATGCTTAAAACCTTCGAGGTCAGCAAGGCAACACCCACCGTCAGCCGCCTCTTTCTGGGTCAACGAATTGAGTGCACGGAGTGCCACAACCACCCACTCGAGAATCTGACGCAGGATGACTTCTACGGCATGGCAGCCTTTCTTGGCCGTCTGAAAGTCAAGCATGGCTATGCACAGTATCGGCGCATCTGGTACAACTCTCGCGACGGAGAAGTGCTGCATCCTGTCACGAAAACTCCCGTTACTCCCAAGTTCCTTGATGGCACTGTACCGGCGATCGCCGAGGGTCAAGACCGGCGCGAAGTGCTGGCCGACTGGATCCTCGACAAGCAGAAGCTACAGTTCGCCCGAGCCACAGTGAACCGGCTTTGGGCTGAATACTTCACTGCTGGAATCGTCGATCCACCTGATGACTTCCGCTCCACCAATATGGCCTCGCATCCAGCCCTGCTCGATCAACTGGCTCAGGCTTTCGTTGATGGTGGTTATCGCTTCAAGCCCATTCATCGTCTGATCCTGAACTCGCACACCTATCAAGTCAGCGCGCGTGCTCCCAAGCACAGCAACGGTGCTGACCCACTGGAGAAAATCCTCCTTGCCCGCTACGAACCCAGAAAGCTAAGTGCCGAAGTATTGCTCGACTCCATCGGCCAACTCACTGGCGTCCCGCAAACCTTTAACAATTATCCTGAGGGCACCTCCGCAAAAGACCTTGTCGCCAACATCGGTGCAACCTACTTCCTGACTACATTCGGGCATCCACGTCGAGACATCATGGAATCACGCAGCCAGGCGCCGTCACTTGCCCAGGCCCTCCATCTGATGAACGCCGAGTCGATGCGAGAGAAGATTGAGTCACCCAGGAACATCCTTTCAGAACTCCTCGAAAAGACAATCGAGGATCGGGCGATTGTCGAATCTCTGTATCTTCGTGCCTACGCAAGAAAACTTGAGGATCATGAATGGCGCAGCCTTCAAAACTTTCTGACTGCAGAGAAAGAAGCAGGACGATCGCGCCGGCGCGCATTCGAAAACGTACTCTGGAGCTTGATCAACTCCAAGGAGTTTCAGCTCAACCAATGACGAATCGACGCTCTATCTTGCGCATTGGCAGCTCCATCTTCGGGGGCCTCAACCTTCCGCGCCTGCTCGCTGCTGGTTCTGGCCAAGCGCAGAACTGCATCATCTTCTTCCTCGAAGGTGGCCCCTGCCAGCACGATTCCTTTGACCCAAAACCGGATCAGCCCTCAGAGATCCGCGGTAGCTTCAAGACCATCCCCACATCCATTCCCGGCGTACACTTCAGTGAGCTTCTCCCACGTTGCGCCCAAAAGCTCTCCAAATTCTCTGTGATCCGGTCGGTCTATTCGAGAGAAGCGATCCACGAAAAAGCAAAGCAATACATCTTCTCTGGCGCACGTCCCAACAATGCATTCAAGCATCCTGTCTTTGGCTCGGTCGTCGCGAAAGAACTAGGCCCGCGCAATGGACTGCCCGCCTTCGTCTGCATCCCTCGCAAGGACATCTCTGCTGATGCCGGTTTTCTTGGTCCGGCATACGATCCCTTCATCACCGGCGATCCAGCAGGAACGGAATTCAAGGTTCAAGATCTCAGCCTGCCCTCCAACCTGACGCTCGACGAGAGCGTATCGCGAAGCCGGCTACTGGCCGCAATGGACGAAGAAATCCGACAGACCGAGAAGAGCAAAACCGTGGAAGGA
>JBKJUN010000658.1:0-9964 GCA_046590555.1 Bryobacter sp.
GGAATGCCGGCATAGGCGGATGCGCCGACGGCGGAAGAAATTCCAGGAACTACCTCAAAAGGCACGCCTGCTTTGGCCAACGCCTCGCATTCTTCACCGCCGCGCCCAAAGATGTATGGGTCACCGCCCTTCAGGCGCACTACCCGCTTCTTTGACTTCCACTGTGCGATCAGAATCTCCCCAATCTCTTCTTGCGGCACAGTGTGGTTGTCACGAACCTTGCCCACGTAAATGAGCTCGGCTTTGGAAGCAAGAAGTAGGGCCTCCGGGCTCGAGAGGTGATCGTAAAGCACAACATCTGCCGTCTCCAGCAGGCGCTTGGCCTTGACCGTAAGCAGCTCCGGGTCGCCGGGTCCGCTGCCTACCAGATAGACTTTCACCCCAGCACCTCGTGTGCTCCCCCGGCCTTGAGGCCGTCGGCAACCGTCTTGCCAAGTGTCACCGGGTCTGCGCCGTCAGCGGCAAAGCGGATCACAAGTGTGCCATCGGGCGATGCAACCACAGATTCGAGATGGATCCGGTCTCCGTTGATCGTCGCGAAGGCCCCCATCGGGATTTGACAGCCACCACCAAACTCGCGCAAGCACGCGCGCTCGGCGGTAACGGCCCTAAGCGTGGGTTCGTGCGTAAGCAGGCTCACTGTCGTGTCTCCTGAGCGCGCTTCAATGGCGAGGGCTCCTTGCCCCACTGCGGGGCAGATCCGCGAGGCATCAAATCGTTCTGCAATGCGGCCAGCCCATCCCAGCCGGCGCAAACCGGCGCAGGCAAGCACGATCGCCTGGTATTGGCCTTCATCCAGCTTGCGCAATCTCGTGTCGAGGTTCCCGCGGATCGATTGGATATCAAGATCCGGACGAAGAACCATAAGCTGTGCCTGACGACGCAGTGCACTGGTGCCGACGCGGGCTCCGTGTGGAAGGTCTTCGAGCGTGCTGCCGATGATCGCATCAAAAGGATCTTCTCTCTCAGGCACTGCGACCAGTTCGAGGCCTTCGGGCAACTCGGTGGGCATATCTTTCAGGCTGTGCACTGCGAGATCAATGCGGCCGTCCAGCAGCGCGTCCTCAAGTTCTTTAGTGAATAGGCCCTTCGTAGAGGTTTGGGCCCCAAGCTTGGCCAGTGGCACGTCTGTGATCTTGTCGCCGGTGGTGTGAATAACTTCGATGCGGGCCTCGATCCCGTGCGTGCGCAGCAGTGCCTGCACATGGTTGGCCTGCCAGAGCGCCAGCATAGAGCCGCGCGATCCGATTGTGATCATGAATTAGACTCCAGACGGAAGATGCGGCGAATCATCTCAAGCGACACCGTTGGGTCGCCCTGTGCGCCTTGCCGGCGTAGTTCAGAGATCGCTCCGTGCGCGATCTTGTTGATGATGCCTCTAGTGATGGCCTCCAGGGCTTCTTCCTGCGTTGTGCTGAGCGGGCCCAGCTTGGTGCGGTAGCGCTCAAGCTCGCCGACGCGAACTTCTTCTAGTTTGCCTTGCAGGCTGACGATGGCGGGTGAGACTTCACGCTCCCGCATCCGGCTCTCAAGCCAGTGCACTTCTTCTTCGATGATTCGCGCGGCATGCTCTGCTGCTTCTGCCCGCCCACGCACATTCCGATCAACTACCTTCTGCAGGTCATCAATGTCGTAAAGGAAGACGTTGTCGATTTCGTTGACGGAGGGTTCAACGTTGCGCGGGACAGCGATATCAACGATGAACACAGGCTTGTTGCGACGAGCCTTCATCACCAGCTTCATGTCTTCTTTGGTGAGGATTGGCTCGCGTGCTCCAGTGGACGTAATGATGATGTCGACACTGGGCAAAGTCTGCCTGAAGGTAGCGAAGTCGATGATCCACCCTTCGAACAGCCGCGCAAGGTCTACAGCACGGTCATAGGTTCGGTTGGTGACGTAGATCTGCTTGGCACCCTGATTGCGCAAATGGCGCGCGGCTAGTTCGCTCATTTTGCCAGCGCCAACTATCATCACTTTGCTGCCGGCCAGATTGCCGAAAATTTCGCGAGCTAGTTCCACTGCTGCATAGCTGACGCTGACGGCGCTCTCGCCGATCTCTGTCTCCGACCGAACGCGCTTGGCCACATAGAAGGCTCTCGTGACGAGTTGGTCGAGATGGCTGCTGACTGTCCCCATCTCTTTGGCCAACGAATAGGCTTCCTTGAGTTGCCCCAGGATCTGTGGCTCCCCAACCACCATCGAATCCAGGCTCGAGGCCACTCGAAAGAGATGACGAACCGCATCCCGGCCTTCGAGCTTGTAAAGATATGGATCGACTGTAGCGAGCTTGAGGCTGCTCTGTTTCTCGAGGAAATGCGAAAGCGTGTCATTGAGGCTGGCCGAGTCATCGAGCGCGAGCGCAAGCTCCACCCGGTTGCAAGTGGATAGGATCAGGCTTTCCCTGACGCCCGCCTGGAGGTTCAACTCCGTCAAAGCCGCTGGAATCGACGGTGCCGGAAGCGCCATTTTTTCGCGAACTTCTACTGGGGCAGTTCGGTGGCTGAGTCCGCAGATAGCTATGCGGCTCATCGTTCCAGTGTCGTCCTCAGCCCGATGTGCGTCGCCCAGGTGAGCGCAGAAAAACCAAGCAGACTAAGCGCCATGAATGCGGTCTTGCGGCCCCGCCAGCCTTGACTGGTTCTAAGGAAAATCATTGTCAGATAAAAAAACCACGTGAAAATCGCAAGCTGTACATTTGCATTACTCATCCAGCGAGTGCCACTCTCAACATAGGCCCAGAATGCTCCAGCAATGACGCCAAGCGTCGTGAACACAAAGCCCAGGCCCATCGCGCGATTGATCATCGTGTCAAGGATCCCAAGGGCAGGCAGGCGGGAAGCGCCAGCCAGGTCCTTCCGTTTCAGCTTGCGTTCCTGAATCAGATAAAAGAGCGATGCCCCCGCCGTTATGCAGACGCTGGCAATCCCGAAGAGGATGAGCGAGACGTGCACGATCAGCCAGGCGCTCCTGACCCGCGGATTCACCCACGGGGTTATAGGGATTTCGGTGGAGGCAACCCAAGTCAGTAGGCTCACCACAGGAAACAGCAATACCCCCAGTGAAGAGAAGCTGTAGCGCCAGTGAACAAAGAGATAGAGAAGCCCAAGCAGGAAGGCAAAGAGGCTGACGGACTCAAAGAAATTGTCTACCGGCAAGTGTCCAACTGAAACAGAACGTTCCACGATGGAAACCAGATGGAGCACCGATCCGACGGCGAAGCTGCCCATGACAGCCACTCCTGGAGTTGCTTGTTCATCCGAATTGCGATTTTTGAGGAAGGTCCAGAGGGTGCGAATTAATCCAGCGGCATACAGAATCGCTGCCATTCGCAACCAGAACAAGCTCATGTCCGGCATTTCCTCCAGTATAAGGTTGATGTCCTAAAGATTCCCGGGGCTGGGCCGAATAACAAGAGAGGAATGATGATTTGCGTCTTAAATCGAGTCCAGCATGGCGAGTTGAAAGTGGCAGCGAAAGTGCAAGCAAAAAAGACGTGACGCTGCACCCACTAGACTATGGCCGCCGTATACTTGGCCTGAGCATGGAGCCGAAAAGTATGCGGACTACTCTCGACCCCAAACGAACCGGCAAAGATGCCTCCTACCTTGAATATCGACTGCGCCAGCTGATTGCCGGCCAGGACGACGCGATCGGTCAGATCGTGAACATGTTCCAGATGTATACGACGGGCTTGAGTTCGCCGGGCCGGCCGATCGGAAGTTTCCTCTTTTTGGGGCCGACCGGGACAGGCAAGACTCGTCTGGTGGAAGCTGCCGCTGAGTGTTTGTTGCGCCGTCCGAGTCCGGTGGTGAAGATTGACTGCGCCGAGTTTCAGCACAGCCACGAAATTGCCAAGCTGATTGGCAGCCCTCCGGGCTATCTGGGTCACCGTGAGACTCATCCCCTGCTAAGCCAGGAGATGTTGAATCAGTATTGGAATGACGATGTGAAGCTGAGCTTCGTTTTGTTTGACGAAATCGAAAAGGCCAGTGACGCTCTCTGGAACTTGTTGCTCGGGATTCTCGACAAGGGAGTATTGACTCTTGGCGACAACCGCAAAGTGGATTTTTCTCGAGCCATGATTTTCATGACCAGCAACCTCGGTGCGGCTGAGATGAGCCAGATCGGGAGCCCTAAAATGGGGTTTGCCCGTTCGCTTGGAAAAGAGACGCTGGCAGCAGAAGAAATCCAGCGGCGCAGCGAGAAGCAAAGTAAGACCGGCGTCGAGGCAGCGCGCAAGAAGTTCACCCCAGAGTTTATGAACCGGCTTGACAAGATTGTAGTCTTCAAAACGCTGGCCGACAAAGACTTGCGCCGGATTCTCGATATCGAATTGGCGATCTTTCAGCAGAGGTTGCTTGCCGGGGCCAATCAGAAGAAGTTTGTCTTTGCTGTATCCGACGAAGCCAAGACTTTTCTCCTCGAACAGGGCGTTGACCCGCGCTACGGTGCACGTCACCTCAAACGCAGTATGGAACGCCTGCTGGTGCAGCCCTTGTCCAATCTACTCGCAACGGATCAGATTGAAGACGGCGATTGCCTTCGCATTGAATTCGACACTGTAGAGCGCGAGCTCACCTTTACCAAAGAAGCCGAAGGTCTTCCAATCGGCACCATGTTTGAAATGATCGACACAAGCGTACCCGTTCAACTGGGTGCATTGGCGGCTGCTGTAAGCAACGATCAGCCGAAGATAAATACTTCTGCCGCCGCGTCGAAATTGAAGGGCAAAATCTAGCGCCCTAAGCTGCGCACTCAGCGCGGCCGAGTTGCAGGCTGAACGGTTCGGTGTCACCCCAGTCGAGGTACAGGTCGGGGTCGATTTCCATCGGCTTCACCAGATCTGCAGTCAGAGTTCTGAAGGTTTCCACCTTGAACCGCATCACATATTCGCGGAAAGTCTCATCTGGCTGGCGATTGGCGATGTAGTGGTCGAGCACGCGCGTTACGGCCACGGGTGCAGACTTTGCAGGCAAACTTTGAATCGTAAATCCGTACTTGAGCATCCCCTCGCGGTCTACCCCGCCTCCCAATAACATCTGGTAATACGGAATCTCTCGACCATTCACTTTGCGCATGTTACCAAAGAAGCCCAAGTCGCCTAACCAATGCTGGCCGCAGGCATTGGGGCAGCCGCTGGCCTTGATGTGCAGCTTCCGTACCAGCGCATCAGGATGGTTCCCAACTGTTTCACGAAGGGCTTCGCCCAGGCTCATCGTCTTGGTGATCCCCAGGTTGCAACTCCAGGCACCGGGGCAGGTGACGATATCATCGATCTCGTCGGCACCGGCTTCTGCCAGCTTGGCTTGCTGCAAAATGGCGTAGATTTCGCGCAAGCGGTTTTGCTGCACCCAGGCAATGTTCAGATTCTGATCAATCGTGATACGCACCAATCCGTCGCCAGCGGCACGGGCGATCTGCGCCACCGCACGCATCTGCTGCGAGGTCATGTTGCCTTGGGGCACTTTCACGGTCAGAACCACGTTCCCGGCCTGACGCTGCGGCTTTACGTTTGTGCGAAGCCAGCGCTCGTAGTCTGGCGGAAGGTCAGGTAGAACCGGCAGCAACTGGTCGCGACCAAGCTGGCGTGGCTCGGCAGAATAGGCACCAAATCCCTCAGGCACTTCTTCAGGTGCCGCGAGCCCACCATTGGCCAAAATGTCAGCGTATTCCAACTCCACCTGTTCCTTAAACCAATCCCATGACCGCTCACGCACAATAAACTTCAGCCGCGCCTTGTGCTTGTTCTTGCGATTCCCGTACTTGGCGAAAACGCGAATCACTGCTTCACAGCGGTTCACCAGGCGTTCTACCGGCAAAAACTCGTCAAGCACTTGAGCTTCGCTCGGCACAGGCCCAAGTCCACCAGCGGCCACAATCTTGAAGCCGCGCTGGCCGTTCTGGATCCGGGCGTGAAAACCCATATCGTGGATTCCGCCCACAGCGCAATCCGTCTTGCATCCACAGAAGCTGATCTTGAATTTACGGGGCAGGTTGTCAGTCAATTCCTGATGCAGGAAGGCGAAGGCTGCCTGGCGCAAATAAGGAGAGATGTCAAAAACTTCGTCGATGGATATGCCTGCCAGCGCGCATCCGGTGACATTGCGAACTGTGTTGTAGCAAGCTTCACGGGTGGTCAGCCTTACCTTCGAAAGCTCTTCCAGCAGATCGGGAACCACCGGCAGCGGCACAAAGTGGAACTGCATATTCTGACGCGTCGTCAGATGCCCCTTGCCACCAGCGTATCTATCAGCAATATCCGCCAAGTTCTCCAACTGTTCAAATGTTGACAGCCCACCAGGAACTTTCGTGCGAATCATTTGCACTCCAGCCTGACGCTGGCCATACACGCCCCGCCTCAGACGGATCGCACGAAATTCGTCGTCAGTGTACTTACCAGCCAGAAAATCGTTGACCTGTGATCGAAATAACGTGAGGTCAGCATGGACCGTTTCGTCAAATTGAGCTGCGACTGAGGTTTGCGTTTGCATTGTGAGGATTCTCTATCAAGATTACTATGATTCGTCCTGTTTTGGAAGCAGTACAAATCTTCATGTGATCGAAACCCAATTGGGCTAATCTGAAATAATCCCCCGTCAGGTCTCTTCTGAAAGAAACAATTTAATGAAACACACCCTTCGACTCGCAATGTTCCTGGTGTGCTCGCTATCCCACATGTTTGGACAAGCGGACGCCAACAAAGGCCAGATCATCGGCACCGTCACCGACCCCAACGCGGCTGTAATCGCCGGAGCCAAGCTGGCACTCAAAAATGTTAAAACGGGGACTACCCGTGAACTGACAACAAATGCCACCGGCATCTATCGAGCCGTCCTGATGGATCCAGGCACCTATGAAGTGACTGCCAACACTTCTGGATTTGCCGAAAAGAAAATAAGCGGATTGGTACTCAACGTCGGTTCCACCATCACGGTCAACATCCAGATGAGTGTTCAATCCACTAGCACGACAGTAGATGTTGGCGAGACTCTGCTGCAAGATGCTGTACCGGTGCCGAGCGCCCTCGTAAGCAGCATCGCGATTACGAATTTGCCGATCAACGGTCGCCGCTTTCAGGATTTCGTATTACTAACCCCGACTGTGGTGGTTGAAAGCGCTTCCCGCAACCAGATTTCCTTCGCCGGCCAGCGCGGCATCAATTCCAACATTATGCTCGACGGAGCCGACTACAATCAGCCTTTCTTCGGCGGTATCCGCGGTGGCGAACGTTCCACTAGCATCATTACTGTGCCGCAGAGCGCTATCGCCGAGTTTCAGGTTCTCGCAACCGGTTACTCTGCCGAATATGGCCGTTCCACCGGCGGTGTCATGAACACCATCACCAAGTCTGGCAACAACGATTTGCACGGCGACGGCTTCTACCAGATCCGCCATCGCGCACTCAGCGAATTTAATCCAGTTGTTTTGATTCGTCCCTCTGAAACCCTCCAGCAGTTTGGCGGCAGCGTCGGCGGCCCGATCAAGAAGAACAAGCTCTTCTGGTTTGTCGCAGCAGAAAGCCAACGCTCCACAACTCCCCGTCAGGTGGTAATTCCTTCGCTGACAGGCGTCGCTGTGACCGCTCGCAATACAGAAGCCATCACCCTGCTTCGTAGTTTCGAAAAGGGTTTCCAGCAGACCAACCGCGCCAGCGCAGTAACAGCCAAAACGGACTATTCATTCGTCGGCGGCCACAAGCTCACGATGCGCTACAGCTTTAGCGACTCGGTCGAAAAGAATGCTGTCACGGTCGGTGCTGCGGTCAACCCAATCACCAACAATCCTGAAGAAAACGAAGGCAATGAGCTGGACCGCATCCACAACGGCGGCCTGCAGTACACGCACATCTTTTCTCCTTCCGTTGTTAACGATTTTAAGTTTTCGGGTTCGTATGAAGAGCGGCCCCGCACGGCGAACTCAACAAATCCCGGTGTCAACCTTCAAAACGTCTCCACTTTCGGAGCGCGTTCCTTTCTCCCAACAGTGCAATCGGATAAGCGCTGGCAGATTACCGACTCAGTGACCGTGCTACGAAGCAAGCACAGCGTAAAGGCTGGCTTTGATTTTAGCTACTTACCGACGGCGCAGTCCTTCGGCTTCAACCAGTTTGGAAATTTCGGTGTAAACGGTGTCCCGGCTGCGGTACTCGACATTGCCGGAGGCAATGGCACAAACGGTGGAAACCGCTTCGACAGCCCTCAAGTCACCTACAATCGGCAGATTGGAAATCTTCAAGCTGCCTTCTCGGCCAAGCAAATTGCGGCCTTTGTGCAAGACAGCTACCGTGCCACCAAAAAGTTGACCCTCGATTTCGGTCTGCGTTGGGAAGTTCAGGTTAATCCAGAAGTTATCGCCAACAACACCACGGTGCTCGCCCGTGTCGAGGGTGTCCGCTTCCCGATCGGCAATATTGCCAGCCCGCGTAAAATCGACAACAACATGAAGCAGATCGCTCCCCGATTTGGCTTCGCCTGGACCCCGTTCACCGATCGATTCCGAACCGTGGTTCGCGGCCATACCGGTATCTTCTATGCGGCTACTCCGCTGCTTACCTTCGCCGACCCAACTGCCAATTTCAGGAACCCCCCTGGCAATGTATCGCTCGCAGTCGGCGGCCCTGGAACAGTGAAGACCGCTTACCAGAGCTTCCTTGAAGCCGGTGTAGATCTCAATCGCACTCCCCTAACTGCTCTCCCCAATATCCCGCTCGAGATCGTTCAGCGAGCAGCCGCCATTTCGGTGGGGGCTACTGCTCGTGATCCGTTTGTTGGCGCAGGCTTTACGACTGTCGCTCCGAGGTTCCAAAACCCACGTTCTTTCCAGATGGGCCTTGGTACTGAGACGGAATGGTTTAAGAACTTCACTGCCGGCATTCAGTTCAACTACGTCAACACCGTGCATCTGAATCGCAACCGCGATTACAACCTGCCTTCTCCAACCCTGCGCACGGGCGATCAAAGCCTGCGTCCGGATTATGGCATCGTCGGTGGCGGTATCCTCCGCCCTGTACCAACTGTTGGCTCTCTCACCATTCGCGAGTCTTCGGCTCGTTCAATGTACCGTGCAGTCACCTTCCAGGCTCAATACCGCACCAAGAAGCTGCAATTCCAGGGTTTCTACACCGTTGCCCAGAGTTTCTCTGACGACGATAGCGAACGTAGCGCCGGTGGTTTCGACTACATGGATAGCTTCAATCTGAAGAGCGAATACTATTACAGCGCGCTCGACATTCGCCACAACTTCACTGGTAATGCAGTCTACTCGCTGCCTTGGGGCTTTGAGCTGTCTGGCATTGTCCGCGCCCGCTCTGGCACGCCGATCAACCCGCGCGCTGGTTCGGATCTCAATCGTGACGGCAACAACAACGACCGTCCCTTCCGTTCGGCTGGCGATCCTTTCCCACGCAACTACTTCCGCAATCGCGGCTTCAGCACCACCGACATGCGTATCATCAAGAGCTTCACGTTTAAAGAGCGCTACAAGGTACAGTTCTCGGTGGAAGCATTCAACATGTTGAACCTCGACAATGTCGTCTTTGGTGGCACTGCCTCCATTTACGGCAACGGCTTCTCCACCAACGGTACAACCGCTCCAGTGGCAGCCGACTTCATGCGCTTGCGCAATGCCGACGGTAGCTACAACCGCCAGAACGCCCAGCTAGGCAATCCTCGCCAGTTGCAGGGTGGCCTCCGCTTCTTCTTCTAAAGAGCGACTCAATCCCGATGAAAAAGGGGCGGAACGGCAAAGTGCTGTTTCGCCCCTTTTCTTTCCGGAGAGTAAGAAAGTGATGATGTTATGAAAGCCTCTCTGTAGAGCCTAGAGGTTGAACTGGGCAGGAAAGTGCATCACAGTATAGTTGTGAAGGGTGACCACGTCGGAGTTTGCCGTCGCCAGCCTCGCTCTAAACGTAATTTGAGTAGCAGTCGTTGGAGTTAACGTCACGTTGCCCGACAAGCCAGCCATG
>JBKJUN010000848.1:0-2351 GCA_046590555.1 Bryobacter sp.
ACGAAGTGATCACGGTGTCGACTGAGGCTCCATTGCTGAACACGACCAATGCTGAGGTAGGTTTTAATATCGATGCCAAGCGAATCTCGGAACTGCCACTTTCGCCCAACCGCAACATTCTGAACATTGTCCTGCAGGCGCCTGGCGTAAGCCAATTATCCAGCGGTAACGCAACTCCCGCCACTGGCGGAGTAAACTTTTCGGTGAACGGGAGCCGAGTTCGCTCGAACAATTTCATGATCGATGGGGCAGACTCAAACAACTCCTCGGTGGCAGGGCTTGTGCAGGAAATCAACAATCCAGATGTTGTTGCTGAATTTCGCCTAATCACCAACCAGTTCCTTCCGGAATACGGGCGCTCTGCCGGTTCTGTTGTAAACATCCTCACCAAAGGGGGAACGAATCAAATGCACGGAACTGCTTATTGGTCCTACAACAGTAATGTAATGAACAGCCGAACGAACCTGGACAAGCGCAGCTTTGCAAAAGCACCCTGGCGTGTAGAAGATCAATTTGGGGGGACCTTTGGCGGGCCCGCGATCAAGAATCGAACCTTCCTTTTTGGGAGCCTTCTGCGGTGGACTGACCATCGCTTTGCATCGGGGACGGCCATCACGGGAGCTCCAACGGCGGAAGGCCGCGCGGCCTTGCAGTCTATTTCTGCGGGGCGTCCGCAAATTGCTGCGCTGCTTAAGTATTTGCCTGCCGCACAGCAGCCTAGCGGGCAATCCTTCACAATCATGGCCGATGGCCGCTCCGTCGCTGTACCTGTTGGCACCCTTTCTGGCGCTGCGCCAAACAAGCTGGACGTTTGGCAGTGGTCGGGGCGCGTCGATCACCGCATCAATGAGAAGAATAATTTGATGGGTCGCATTTTATATGACGACCGTGTCACCATCTCTGGCCAAGCGGTGCCACTGGGGCTTACCTCTCTTGTGCCGGCCCGCCGGCAGGCTTACAATTCAACACTGACAAGTACGCTCTCGGCCAGTGCTTTCAACGAATTGCGTATCAATTATCAGCGCCAGTCCAGTTCTACAACGGCATCCGACCCCGAGGCGCTTGGCATCCCGAACATTGAAATCAACACGCTTGGGCTGCAGGGGTTCAACGCCGACACCGCCCGCACCGCTCTTGGGCTAGCAATCAACCTGCCTCTTGCGCAGATATTCAACAATTATCAAATAGCCAACAACTTTGGCTTGATTCGTGGCCATCACTCTATGAAATTTGGTGGCGACATTCGACGGGCGGAACAATTTCAGGATTTCAATCCCACCGTGCGTGGCCGCTTGCAATACAACAACCTGCAAGATTATGTTGACGACCTTGCCCAGGCACAGGCCATCAATCAGTTACAGCCAGGCCTGCGGAACTGGCAGTTTTACCGGTATTACGATTTCTTCTTTTTCGCCCAGGACGAATGGCGCATCAAGCGGAATCTCACGCTCACCTACGGCCTTCGATATGAGACCCCCGGTAACCCTTTCAATTGGCTGGCATCGGAGAACAAGCGAATAGTTGCCGCCAACAACAATAACCCCGCCTATGTGATGGATAAAGGGCCATCGCGTGACGTTAACAACTTTGCACCCCGGCTGGGCTTTAACTACCGGTTCGGAAAGAGTTCAGGTGTGCTTGGCGCTCTGCTGGGCCTCAACAAGACAGTCTTGCGTGGCGGCTATTCGCGGACCTACGATCTGGCCTTCAACAACATGCTGCTGAATATCTATTCCGCCTGGCCATTCACGCTTGCTTTAACGCGCCCAGCGCGTTCGCCCCAGTCGTTCGTCACGATTGATGCGATTCGACGTGGCGGGCCAGCACCGTTGCCGTCCAACCTGATGTCGATCACTCGTACAGTTTTCAACGACACTTTTCGGGCACCCATTGCCGAGCAGTACAGCATGCAGATTCAGCGCGAACTATTTGGTGGCTTCGGGTTGAATATCGGATACGTCGCAACCAAAGGCACTGCACTTTTTCAGAGCGTGGATGGCAATCCAACTGTCCCGGGCTCTGGTGGGACAAGACGTGTGGACAATAGTCGAGGGGTGTTGCGCTTGCGTGCTAACACGGGCAGCTCTACCTACCACTCGCTGCAGACCTCTTTTGAGAAGCGCTTTTCGAAGGGTTACCAATTTTCGGCGCATTACACCTGGTCGACGTTTATCGACGACCAGAGCGACATCTTCAATGCTTCTAATTCAGGCGAAGTTGCGATGGCACAAGATAGCTTTAACCGGCGCGGTGAGAAGGCTCGTTCGGCCTATGATCGCCCGCATCGCTTTTCCGTCAATGGCATTTATGAGGTGCCGTTGGGCCGGAATACGAAGAATGCGATCAGCCAC
>JBKJUN010000928.1:0-3029 GCA_046590555.1 Bryobacter sp.
CTCCAGCACTCCTGGCACAAGTAACGCCAAACATTCGTCAAAACCTGGATGGTCTGCCCAAGGACTTTACTCCCACCGCCAACCCTCTCATCGGGCTGCATCGCCGCAACGACACGCGCACCAACGACGAACTCACGACACTTTCTCGTGGCGACATCCAACTCGGCGACCACCGCCTCAGCATGCGCTACAACTACAACAATCAGGATTTTTCCTCACCCAATCTCCGTCCCGCCAATCGATTCACCTATCCCAACCGCTTTCACAACGCTCTCATTCAGGACAGTTGGAATGTCTCACCATCCATGTTTAACGAGTTGCGCATTGGCTTCAATCGCAACAATCTCAATCGCAATAACTCCACCCTCACTACCTTGCCCGGCTGGCTGGAAGTTGCTCAGGTTGGCCTTGCCAGCGACTTTCAAAGCCAGATCAAATTCACCACCAACTCCTACACCATAGCCGACAACTTTACATGGATCCGTGGAAGGCACACGATTAAGGCCGGCATGGAGCTTCGTGACGTCCGGTCCTCACGCTTGCAGGCCACAAACCCCACTCACTTCTTCAACACCCTCGACCAGTTGATCGCAGACACGCCCAATACGATCCGTCTTACCTTTGGCAACCCCGGCCGGGGAATTACGTCCCTGCAAAGTGGCTTCTTCATCCAGGATGACTGGAGAGCCACTAACCGGCTGCAATTCAATCTCGGCCTCCGCTATGAATACTACACTCCGATCAAGGGCCCCTTTAATATCCAGGGCTCCGATCCGTTCGGACCTTTTTCTCCAAAGGGTACACCCGCGTTTGCTCCGGATCGCAATAACTTTGCTCCTCGTTTCGGCTTGGTCTGGGACGCAACCGGCAACCAGAAAACGATTCTGCGCGCCGGAGCCGGAATCACCTATGCTCCCCAGCAGCCCTTCTTCTACTACGACATGAGCTTCATCGATTCCCGTATCCCATTCAATGCAGTGTTCTCGCGTGAAGATCTCCCTTCAAACGTCAGTATGGCTTTCCCATTTTCTCAGGCCTTTGCCTCGAACATCATTTCGAGTCCTTCAGGCCTTCCCAGAAATCTTCTCCTTGGGCGTGGTCTGGTTGACTACAATCGTCGCGACGAATACTCTGGCCAATGGAATCTCAGTTTGCAGCACGCTGTTACCAGCACACTTGCCCTTCAGGCTTCTTACGTTGGAAGTCGAGGCGTTCATCTCATGGCAGTCAGTGTCCCCAACCAGTTCCAGCGCGACAATGGTCCCCGTCCAAGAGCCGATATCGGCGACATCCTATACCGTGAGGCTTCAGGAAACTCTTCGTATCACGCTCTTCAGGTTTCCGCCAACCAGCGTCTGAAGGCGGGCCTGACCTTAGACGTCTACTACACTTGGGCCAAGGGCATGTCTTACTTTGGTTCTGATGCCAACTTCGGTACTGGAGAAGGAACCGTTCAGGACTTCTCCAACATCGCCGGCTCTTATGGGCCTAAATCATCTGACGTCAAGCACCGTTGGGTCGGTGTCCATTCCTATCAAATCCCAACGCCGGAATCCTGGCGTAAGCACGCAGCCCCAAGGCTGGTTCTCTCCGGCTGGGCATTGCAGGGAATCATGTCGTGGCGCTCGGGTCTCCCCGTCAACGTCACCTCAGGAGCAGACTTCGTTGGCAACCGCCGTGTCGCCGGCCAACGCCCCGACTACGTGTCTGGTTCCGATCCCTACCTCATCAATACCGACGCCCTTACCTGGCTCAACCCAGCCGCATTCTCAAACGCAATCCCGCAAGCGCAGCGCCGCTTCGGCACATTGGGCTTCAATGCCCTGCGTGGCCCCAATGCTTTCTCCTACGATTCAGCCGTCCACAAACAGTTCAATCTCACCGAGCGGCAGCGTATTCAATTACGTCTTGAGATGTTCAATACATTGAACCATCTCATACTAGGGAATCCAGATGGCAATCGTTCCGGACCCAACTTCGGGCGCATCCTCGGCGGTGGTGGTGGCCGTAACCTCCAACTCGCACTTAAGTATGCTTTCTAAAACCTATGCCTCTACAATGGATCGACTACCTAAAAACCATAGATACACCGACGCTGATCAACGCAATTGAAGAACTCAAGCTGCGTCCCAATCGCGAAGGCTTTACACCGCTCGAACTCAGGTGCCTCTTTCCTGAGTTTGGCCGCATGTGTGGTTACGCTGTAACTGCTCAAGTTGAAACCATCAGCCAGACTGCCCCCTTTGAGATCGAACAATTCGTCGAGCTTTACCGCCTGGTCCAAGCCGCTCCCAAGCCCGCCGTAATTGTCTTGCAGGAAGTGGGTGGCTATTCAAACTACGCCGCGCATTGCGGTGAAGTCATGGCTACTTTCTTCCGCCGCCTCGGTGCAATCGGCCTCGTAAGTGATTGTGCAGTGCGCGATATTCCGGAAGTACGAGCCCTCGGCTTTCATTACTTTGCTCGAGGCAGCGTTGCCAGCCATGGTAACTTCCGTATTGTCCGCTCAGGCGTTCCCGTGCAGGTTCTCGGAATGGAGGTCGCCACCGGCGATGTCCTCCATGGCGACGAGAACGGTTTGATCCAAGTCCCTCGAGGGATAGAGTCCAGCCTACCGGCTGTTGTAGACAGCGTTCGTGAACGCGAGCGCAAAGTCATGGCCTTCGTCCGGGGCGAAAACTTCGACCTCTCCAGCTTCCAGGCGATGGTTGCCGAGTGATCCGGTTCTTTACGCTCAACCTGATCTTCCTTTCCACCCTGATGGCCTCTCCACACTGGAAATGGCAGGATCTTCCTGCTTTACCTCAAGCACTTGGAGGAGCTTTTGCCGGGGCCCTCAACAAAAATCTGATCGTTGCCGGGGGCTCTTACTGGCGAGGTGCGCCCTGGATTCCTGGCAGTGAAAAGATCTACTCCCGCGCCATCTACTCGCTCTCTCCTGGGGCAAGCCGTTGGCGCACTCTCGGCCAGCTACCCGCCCCATCAGGCTATGGGGCATCCTTCGTTTCTGGCAATGAGCTTTGGTTCAT
>JBKJUN010000998.1:0-3964 GCA_046590555.1 Bryobacter sp.
GCACGCTCGCTGGCAACAAAGAGGACAACTCCCTCGCTCTTGCCCAGTTCCCCGGCCAGGCCGCAGCCTCGCTGCTTTTGAACAACTCGCGCGGCTTCACGACCAACGTCACCTCGGTCCTCAAGCCGACCCTCACCAATTCCGCCAGCCTCTCGCTCACCCGTCAGGGCCTCGAACAGTCCGGTGCTACCGGGCCCCGCCTGAACCTCAGCGGCCTCAGCGATCAGCTAAACTACGTGCGCGGTAATGGCCGCATCCTCCCCGTCTGGCAGATCGTCGATGACATCACCTGGATGAAGGGTTCACACACCATCCAGACCGGCATCAACTTCCGCTTCGTCAAGAACGACCGCTTCAACTTCGCTCCCTCCTTCCCCACCTACGGCATGAGCCGGGGCACCATGCTTGGCCTTGGCAGCGACATCACCAACTCAATCCTCGACTACGTTAAAGGTCGTGACGGTCTCCCAGCCAACACCACGCTGCGCAACGGCAACCCACTCCAGAATGCAGTCGGCGCCTACCTCGGCATGATCACCAACCTCGATGTCACTTTCCAGTTCGACAAAACTGGCAAGTCTATCCCGGTCGGCTCTGCCCAGGCCCGCTCCTTTAAAACCAGCGAATATGAGTTCTACGTGCAGGACTCCTGGCGCGCCACTCGCGACCTCAACCTCACCTTCGGCCTTCGCTACGGCAACTACGGCGTGCCATATGAAGCCAACGGCCTTCAGGTCAACACCACCACTCCTCTCGACACCTACTTCGCCCAGCGCATTGCCGGCAGCGCAGCAGGCATCGCAGGCAATGCTCTCCCTGACGCAACTCTTAAATACGCCCTCGCCGGCCCAGCCAACAACGCTAAAGGCTGGTACGCCCGCGACAACAACAACTTCGCCCCGCGCTTCAGCTTCGCTTACTCCAAGAACAACCCATCCAACTGGGCCACCAAGAAGATCTTCGGCAGTGGCGGAGTCATCCGTGGCGGTGCCGCCATGGTCTATGACCGCTTCGGCTCTGACCTCGTCACCCAGTTCGACCAACTCGGCAGCGTCGGCCTTGCCTCACGCTCCGGCTTCCCTCTCAGCTACAACATGGCCAGTTCTCCGCGCCTCGCCACGGCAGGCGGCTTTCCATCTCTGCCCACTGCACCAAGCGGAGGCTTCCCCGTTACTCCCCCTGACGTCTTCGCTGTCGCAGGCACTGGCCTCGGCATTTTCTCAGACCTTAAGACGCCCTACTCTATGATCCTGAACTTGAACTACGCCCGCGAAGTCAAAGGCGGCATCACCGTCGAAGTAGGCTACGCCGGGCGTCTCTCCCGCAAGACCCTCATTCAGGGCGACATCTTCACGCCAATGACCGGCTACAAGGACAACAAGTCCGGCCAGACCTGGCTCCAGATGGCCACCACCACCCGCAACCTCTACGAAGGTGGCCTCACTCCGGCTGCTGTCGAAAAGAACCCCAGCCTTATCTCCAACATCCCCTTCATTGAAAACATTTTCCCTGGCCTCAAGGATTACTACTTTCCCGGCAGCGCCACGGCAAACTACTTCAACCACCTCTACAACGAGAATGATGGCAGCGATATGGACGCGCTCCACCTCCTTGATCGTGTCAAGGGCTTCGGCGGCGGCAATTGCATTTCCGCCCCCGGTTGTCACACCTTCTTCGCCAAGCAAGGCTCGGCTCTTCCCACCTGGATGAACGCCGGAATCGCCAACTATCACGGCATGACTCTCGCCGTTCGCCGCCAGCTCAAGAAGGGCCTCGGCTTCGACTTCAACTACACCTGGTCTCACTCCATCGACAACGGCTCTGCCGCCGAATCCGGCGCCGGCCAGTTCGGTGGCACGCTGCAAAACGTCTACAACGTAGGCGGCTTTCGCGGCTCTTCAGACTTTGACATCCGCCACAACATCAACGCGAACGTAGTTTACGAGCTTCCCTTCGGCAAGGGGCAAAAGTTCCTCGGCTCGGCCAACTCGATTGTCAATCAGGCTGTCGGCGGCTGGTCGATCACCACCATCATGCGTCAGCGCACCGCCCTCCCCACCACCATCAGCGGCTCTGGCATCTGGAACTCCAACTACTGGCTCGGAAGCCTTGCCATCCGCAAGGGCTCATCCACCAACGAGGTCGGCTTCAACCAGAAGGGTCAGCCCTCTCTTTACCCCTCCACCACCCAGGTATCGAACTTCATCGATCAATACCCGGGGCAAACAGGCACCCGCGCCATCGCCCGTCTCGACAAGTTCCAGAACTTCGACATCGCCATGGCCAAGCGCTTCTTCATGCCCTTTGAAGGTCACACGCTGCAGTTCCGCGCCGAAGCATTCAACGCCTTCAACCAGCATTTCTTCTCTGACCCGTCTCTGGCCCTTAGCTCTCCGGCCACCTTCGGTCAGTTCCGTGCGGCATCCACGCCTCGCGTATTCCAGTTTGCTCTCCGCTACGAGTTCTAGCGAAAGAGTAGTCCAACACCCCTGAACCTCCATGAGGTCGCGGCTCCAGGCTAACCAGCACCGGAGCCGCGCAATTTTTTGTAAGCTTGAGTTGAGTTCCTCTAATATGTCGATAACCCTGAGTCCAGAGCTTGAATCCCGAATCGAAGAAGCGGTGCGGAGCGGTCTCTTCAAATCTCCAACTGAACTGGTTGAGAGCGCAGTAAACATGGTACTTCCCCCCGCAGTTCCGGGCAAATTCGCATTGCTCCGCCGCAAGGTGGAGGAGTCTGGAATTAAGATGCTCAACGAAGAAGAACTCGAAGCTGAGATCAGGTCTCGGCGGGGCACTTGGGCTTGATACGAACCTATCTCGACAGTGGTGTCTTAATCTCTGCTTCTCGTTGTTTGGATATCCGGTCTCTACGGGCCATTTCCATTCTCGATGACCAGAATCGTGTTTTTGTCGCCAGCGAATATTTGAAAATGGAACTGATCCCCAAAGCCACATTCCATAAATCAAAGGCCGAGTTCGATGTCTACATGGCCTACTTTGAATCCGCAACTTCTTTGGTCAACTTCGATTCAAAGCATTACGAACAGGCTTTAGCTTTGGCTTGTAAATATGGCTTGGCGGCCTTCGATTCACTCCATTTGAATGCGGCTTTAGTCTCATCGTGCGATGAATTCATCACCACAGAGCGCCCTACCTCACCACTCTTTCGCGTCCCCGGCATACGGATTCTCACACTAAGCCCCCCACTCACCCGCTAACCTATATACAATGGGTCTTCTCCTCTCGGTCCAATCGCTGTCCAAGCAATTTGGCGCCACAATCCTTTTTCAAAACGTCTCCCTCACAATAGAAGACAACCAGCGCCTCGGCCTCATCGGCCCCAACGGCGCAGGCAAATCGACACTGCTCAAGATCCTCTCCGGTCTGGACGATTCAGACGCCGGCATCGTAGCTCCCAAAAAGGGCCTCAAGATCTCCAATGTCCCGCAAGACCCCGTCTTCCCCAAAGGCAGCATCGTCAAGGACTACCTCTCTACCGACAACCCCTGGTTCGGCCTAGCCGGTTTCTCCGACGCCAACCAGGAATGCAACAGCCTCTCCGGCGGCTGGAAGAAGCGCCTCGCCATCGCCCACGCTGCCAGCCAAAGCCCAGACCTCCTCTTCCTCGACGAACCTACCAACCACCTCGACCTCGAAGGCATCCTTTGGCTTGAACGCTCCCTCCAGCAAGCCCCCTTCTCCTGCGTCCTCATCTCCCACGACCGTCAGTTCCTCGAAAACACCGCCACCCACGTCGCCGAACTCAACTCCGTCTATCCTGACGGCGTCTTCCGCGTCGAAGGCAACTACACAAAATTCCTCGAGCGCCGCGAGCAATACTTTGAAGCCGAACGCCGCCGCAAAGAAGGCCTTGAAGCAGTAGTCAAAAAGGAGCTTGCCTGGCTTGGCCGCAAAGCAAAGGCGCGCACCCGCAAAGCAGCCGCCCGCATCAACTCGGCTC
>JBKJUN010000074.1:0-11396 GCA_046590555.1 Bryobacter sp.
CTGGCGGCCTTCAAAGGCTGGTCAGGCTCCCTTCGCATGAGAGCGATCAACAGCTATCGACTCGACGGCGAAGACTCCTCAATCCGGGCCGCAGGCAACACCGTCCTTGACCTCAGCATCGTCCGTCGCATCTCAAGAAAAGTCGACGCAAGCTTCGCCCTCGATAACCTCACCAATCGCCAGTACTTCGAGACCCAGAACTACATCGAATCCCGTCCCTACCGCAACGGCCCAGCCGCCTTCGCCATCAACGGCACCCCCGGCTATCCACTCACTCTTACAGTTGGGCTCACCTTCCGTCTAGGCGCAAACAATTAGGCGTTCTTAACGAACAAACTTCACTACTCCCCATTTTTCTGGCACATGCATGTTGATCACACCTTGCGGGCTCCAAACCCAGTTGTCTTCCTTTAAGCCCTTTCTCTTTTCATACTTCCCATTCACTACATCGAGCACCCATTCCACCCGGGAGAAATTCACTCGCCACTGCTCCCCGTCCTTCGGTGCCACCGCCGGCCGGGGACCTCGATTCAAAGCCGACCACGGTATCGCAATCTCCAGGCTCCAACCACGATCTTTGTCCTTAGGTTCGTTCAGCGTCCCCCGCAAATGAACTGCCGTCTTTAGCCCCGGCATTTCCCACCCGTCATCGGCTTTCCCACCATCATTGTACGGTTTGTCCAAATAAAGATCCCACCCTGTGTTTTTGGCATTTATCTCAAACTCGAAGTAATGTAGTCCATCTCTATCAGGATCAAGGAATATTTCGAAATCATGCTCATGGAAAATCACCATATCGTGCTTGTCATAGGTGGCCCACAACTTCGGCTCTTCCATCTCTGCAGCCACGTAAAAAAATTCGTCATCCCAAAGCATTTTTGCGCGAGTACGAAATCTTGGCTTCGGCTTCGCCTCGCCCTCAATATCGACAAAGAATTGTGTCCACGGGGCAGATCGCCATGCATCATCATTCAGAATTCCATTTATTTGCAATGGTTTACTAGCTTTATTGCAAGTATATTCTCGCAGTTTGTCTGAGGCTTGGCTTGGACAGACGAGCAGCACACTCAAGAAAATTTCAATCTTCACATCACGATCCTATCAGGAGCCCTAATGCAGTTAAGGTAAACCACCGATTTCCTTACAAGAGCCGGAACTCTATTTTGGTTATAAGCCTTAATTCCCGAGTCGGCTCAAAAGATCCAATGACCTGTCTATACTGCGGCAAAAAGCTCGGCTTCTTTTCACGCTACAAGGACACCCCCTTCTGTAGCGAAGAACACCTGCGCACTCACCAAGACGAATTAGAGCAGGCCCTAATGGAGCGCCTCGGCTCAAAGTCAATTATTACTCCAGCAAGGTCTCTCAACGATCTCGTAAATGCCGAGGCTGCGCCAACCAAGTCCTTGCTGGGCTTGGAAGCGGCAACCAGAGCCCCAGAGGCCAAACCCCAGGCTCAGCAACCAGAGCCGCAGAAACAAACCAAGAAATTACCAAAAGTCGTCGAGGAAGCCCCGAAGGCTCCAGCCCCTCCGCCTGCTAATCCACCTCCAGCCCCCCTGCACGAAGAATTCCTCTTCCAGCTCCCAGATGCCGTCGCAGCCCTCAGCATCGAAACTCCGCTGGTCCCCCCGGCAAGCTTTGCCATTATCGTTCAGGCCGACTGCTGCACGCCTTCATCTCCAGATCATAGAAATGACTTTACTTTTAGTCTGGATGTCACTGAATTCGAAATAGATGCTAGCTCGTTAGTCAATACCGTAACTTTCATTCCTCCGCCGCAACCAAATGCCTTCAACGAAGAAGGTTTTGGCGAACCCTGGGTAGAGTTTCCAACCGCAACAGAAGCAAACCTTCAGTTACCATTCGATCTTGTCGTAAGCAGCAATCCGCTTCCGCTGGAATACGAGGCTGTTTCAACCACGCTCCACCACACAGCCCTCGGTCAACGCGAAGAGATTGAACCGCGCCTCCGGCTCCGATTCCCTTACGCTGCCAGCCAGGTAACTTCTTCCTGGAATACATTACTGTCAACTGAACTCAGCTTTTCTATCACTTCGGCCGATGAATGGGATCCGATTCTTCCCTTTTCCACGCCAAAGCTCCAAATCCAGTCGGCACCGGTCGCCCCAACTGAACTTTCTCCATTTCTAGACGTACCGCTGACGATTAGCGCCATGACCAGGCTCAATCTCGATGCCGCAGACGCCGAAGATTTCGGTGATTCCCTCGCAGTCTTTGCCCAAAGCCTCTCAGCCAATGCCGCCTTGGCTGCCGATTGTGCAGCCAGCTACTGGGCACCCACGGTGGCCTTGCCCCGCCCGGCTATCAACCTCACAGTTCGCCCAAGTTGGCAACCTTCCCGTTCTGCGGACCGTGTACCCCCCGTTCCGTTCCCCTCCCTGTTTCAACTAGGTCCCGTGCTGCCGCCGAGATCAGAAAGCTCCGCAGGATAAGGGAAAACCAATATGGCCAACGCAGCTCGCGCACCTAAAATTATCGAAATGCCGCTCAAACGGAGTGGAGACCACCAGGAATCCTTCGTCCCTTCGAGCCTGCCTAGTGAGTCCCCATCTGCAATTGCAGCCCGGAAACTCGAAGCCCTCGCACATTTCCATCTCGCACTCGAGGAATACGAAGAAGCCCTCGAAGCTTTCCGTCGTCTACTCAAGCTCGTTCCTATCCGGCCCGACCTCCTGGTCCAGACCGTCGCCTGCATGGAGCGCCTAGAGCGCTGGCAGGAAGGCGCGGACCTCCTTCAGCCTGAAGTTGAGATCCACCCGGATTGGACAGAAGCCGCACTCGCCCTCGGTATCTGCCGTTTGCACCTCAATCAGCCTCAAGATGCTTTTGAGGTCTTCCGGGCTGTAGAATCCCGATCCCCGGGCAATCAAGTTGCAAAAGAAGGCATCCGTGCCGCCCAGGCCCTCCTCGGTCCACCACCAGCACCCAGCCGCCCAGAAAATTGGGAATCACAATTGGCTGACTTGGCTGCTACACAAGAATGGGAGCGCCTCATTAAATCCTGTGAACCACTCCTTGTCGAAGGCGAACCCTCTGCCCACTTCTACACTGCTTATGCTCTGGAGCAAATGGGAAATATGGACTTTGCCCGCGCCGATTATGAAAAATGCCTTGAGGCCTCGCCAAATCACCGCGAAGCACGCTACAACCTGGCTTGCCTGCTCATCCAGTGTGGGCAGTACAATCAGGCCGCAGAACACCTTGCTTATCTCACCAGCATTGATTCTGAGAACTCCAACGCCTGGTGGAACTTCATGCTTGCCGCCGAATTCTCAAAGCGCCACAACGAGGCTGTTTCGGCAGCGCAACACCTGATTCGCCTCGACGGCTATACTCCCGAACTCCGTTTCCGGCTCGGACTGAATTGCCTCGAAGCTGGCCGCTACGATGAAGCCGTCCGGCACTTCGACCTCTGCTGCGAAGATAACGAATACTGGACCGAAGCTCGCATCAACCTTGGTCTTTCCATGCAGCGCTTGGGCAATCTCGAGCACGCTCGTGCCATCTTCGAGAATGCGCTTCGAGAACAGCCAGCCAGCCTCGAGGCCGCAGAGTGCCTGATAGGACTTGAAATTGAACAGGGAAGGCTCGATGAGGCGGTCTCCATCGTCGAAACTCTCCAGAACCGTGGCATTCCGCTGGCTTCCATAAGCCTTCGCATCGCCAAGGCCTTTGAAGCCAAAGAGCAATTCCCTGCTGCCTTGCACTATTACGAACGTGCACTCCGGGCCGAACCCGGCTTTGGAGATGCTTACCTGCAACTCGCCGCTTTGTTTGACCGCATCGAACAACCCGGCAAAGCACTACAGTGCCGGCAGATGGCTGTCCGCGTACAGCCTTCCATCGCAAAATCCTACTTCGAGTAAGCCAAATGATCAACAGCAGCCTCTCCGGAATATTGCAGGATTCAATCGGTCGTCAACAGTGCCGTCAGGTGCTCCTGGTCAGTCGCGTAGGTACCGTCGTGGCCAGCGCGGTGAAAGATTCAACTCCGATCGCTCAGTCCCTCGGGCCAATCGTTGCATCTACTTTTGGCACCAGTGGGGAACTCAGCCGCCTCCTCGGTGTTGGTGAACAGAATTCTCAACTTCAACGGGGACGCAGCCAGGACCTGCTCCTTTGTCCCATGCCCAGCGGAATGATCCTCGCCGCAACTTTCCCGGTTCAAGTCGATGAGGAGAACGCCCTGGCTCTCGCCACCCAACTCATTGATCAGATCGAGGCACTCACGCCTGCCAACGATTCTTATTCAGACCGGCCAGCTCTCAGTCCCGAAATGCGGGATGAAGCTACTGCCCTGATCAATCAACTTTTCGCTCCAGCAGCCTGATTGCGATAAACTCAAAATTCGATCAGCATGGCACAACTTCGCGATAAACTCCTCGGCGTCTTCGGCTTCCCCGTCACGCCCTTCAAACAAGACCTTTCCCTCGACCTCGCATCTCTCGAAAAAAACGTCGACGAAATGACCCAGCATCCCTACTGCGCCATCGTCGCAGCAGGCGGAACGGGTGAGATCTACTCGATGACCTCAGAGGAATCCGCAGCAGTAGTGCGTGTTTCCGTGCAGGCCAGCCACGGCCGCATGCCAGTTGTTGCTGGCGTAGGCTACAACACTGTCATCGGCTGCGACATGGCGCGTCGCATGGAGAAAGCAGGTGCCGACGCACTGCTCGTCATGCCGCCCTACTACATCAATGCCCCTGAAGCCGGCTGGATCGATTACTACAAGACCATCGCCAACTCCACAGGCCTGCCGCTAGCTCTTTATTCCCGCGATTGGGCTGCATTCACTCCCGATCAGGTCGCGCGCCTGGCTGATGCTGTCCCAAGCCTCCAGATCTGGAAAGACGGCCAGGGCAACATCCGCATGTACCAACGCATCATGGCTAAACTTGGCGATCGCCTTGCCTGGGTCGGCGGCCTCGGTGACGATTGCGCCGGCGGATACTGGTCCATCGGGGTTCAAGCATTCACCAGTTCCATCTCAAACGTCAGCCCCAAGATTGCCTTGGCAATTGCCGCAGCCGGACAAGCTCAGGACTTCACCAGGATGAATGAGATCCTTATCAAATACGTCCATCCCCTCTATGCACTTCGCGACAAGATGAAGGGCTACGAGGTCACGGTGATTAAGGAAATGATGGAGCTCATGGGTATACCTGCCGGTCCAGCCAGGCCCCCGCTTTGTGCCGTCCGTGACGAACACAAAGCCGAGTTGCAACGGATCGTCGAACTCTACCAGTCCTTCTAGGCTTGGCCTCCAAGGCGGAGCCAGAATTTGGCGAAGCGTTCCCCAAAGTTTTGGCGATTCCCTGTCCAGACCTTGGTAAGAGCCTCAGATTTCACCCACTGCTCAAAGGTCATCCGCCAGCCCCGTGAATCCGGGTGATAGAACGTATCATCAAGCGACAGGTCGTCGAAGGCATCTTCCATCAATTGCAATGCCTCCATGCAAAAGTAGTGTTGTGCCAGATTGAGTTCCGCTATTGGAAGGTCTGGAGCTCTAATCCCGCGCGTAAACTGCGAGGCAATCGGCGATAGTGCTATTTCCTTGCCCAGGCGTGCATAGAGCTCGTTAAGTCTCGCCGCCAGTCCAGTAAACGCTTTCGGAGTAATCAGTTCTGGCGCAAGAATCGCTTTGAGATCTTTCGAGATAAATTCTGGGAGCGCCCGCGCGGTGGCGTAACGGCCAAATGCTTCCATTCCGGCTTCTCTGCCCAGGCTTCGATAGCTTTCAAACTGATCTTCAGAATAGAACTGATCGCCTGTGCTCTCGTGTGGAAACGCTGGATTTGCCTTCCGGTACTGCTGCACTGTCTCAGTTTCGTTTCCCTTCCAGGAGGCCTTGATGTACACAAGCCAACCCTGGCTTCCATCGCGGTAGCTAATCCGGCCGATGGCGCAATGAGTCCGGCTCTTTCGTGTAGTCGCATCTGGCCGGATCGAACTCAAGTCAATATCGACCCTGGCATCGAAGTCGACCTCACACATCCGAAGCAGACGTCCCAGGCCTTCAAATCCGTAGTTGCCATCCGCTTCACCATCGCTACAAATGATCACCCCAACTTTGCGCCTGATCAGCTCGTAGGCAGCAAGATTCTCGAAATGGCCGCCATCAGAAATCATGAGGTAAGCTGAATCGGGCGTCGCCGAGGCCAGGAGCTCGACAGCCAGATAGCGCAGGCTGAACCAGGGTGAGGTGTCGCCCTTCTTCTGCCGGGATGGATTCCCAAACCACCACCCCAACCTGACGTTGAACATGGTCAGCAGGAAGGCTACAGGGGGAGAACTGTGATAGCCCATATTGGGGCTGGCAGCAGCACCAGAGACGCTAACCACCTGAGCCAGGGTGGGTGCCTCTCCTCCATACTCAGAGGTTGAAACCAACTGCACATCCCGACGATTCGAGCCACAGTGGAGTGGCGAAAACTGGAAGTTTGCTGCCTGCCTCGACTGAATAGCCAAGTCCCCTGCCCCGCCCAGATTCAAAGCACAGTTCACAATATGCAGCGGGCCCTGGTAGCCCTTCTCAAAAGTAAGTGACTTCAGACTTACATCGTCCAGATCGTCAAAGCCGGTAAAGGGATGAGGCTTGCGTATAGAACCGGCTGCATCTGCCGCACTCGATTCCCCGGCATCGAGACGCGAAGCGCCGAGATAACACCTTGCCAGCCGGCTTCGGTAGAAAGCATTCAGGCTAAACTCGTTCAAATCAACACGCGACGCAAAGCCGACGGTAAGCAGCAGGCTGGAAAACAACAATGCCGGTAGAAGATAGAACTCACCAAGCTTTACACCGGAAATGGCACGAAGGTACTGCCAATAGCTGAGACCAGTCCCGGTCACAAATTGAGATTCAACAAAATATAGTATTGTTGTTGTTCCGCCGAGCAAACCAACGATAAAAACGAAGGGGGCTAGTTGCGCAATCACCTCCATAGCCTTGTTGCTCTTTTGTCTTTCGCCGCCGGTAGAATTAGACCCACCCGCCCACAAGCCTGCAAGCGTCGTCGTGAGGAATCCTCCAAAGCCACCCCAACTAGACACTCCACCAAGGTAGACAACAGCCCACGGGGGATAGACAGAGAAGGCCCCCAGCGCTGTCCAGGCAAACGCATAGATGGCAAGCCAAGCTCCCATTCGGCTCCACCACTCACGCGCACCCTCAGTGCTTGCGTTACCAATCATGCCGATCATAATGACTACCCCAACTGAGAAGGCAAATAGAATGAGAGCCGGTAGTAGAATCTGGCAGTGCCAGTCTGCTTCTCCCTGAGAAGCACTTGCATACAGAAGCCGAGCGATGAAAATGATTGCGCACAACAACAGGTAGAGAATACCTGAGGCACCAACAACGCTGATGCAGAGAGCGCACACACCCTTCCAACCAGAGCCCTTCTTCAGCAGGCACAGGGAGAGCATCAGGAAGGTCAAGACGGCGAAGCTGAAGGGCAACCACCAATGTCCCAGCGCCTCTGCGATGATCGACGAATAGCCGTCGCCCACAAAAGTCCAATAAGCCTGGAAAGACATGACTGAGGCAATCAGGTAGGCGGCAATCAGCATGGGCACTACCAGAAGAACTTGAGTAAGGCCTTGTCCGTAACGGATTCGCTCGGCACGCCTGTCTTCCTTGACTCCCTTCAATCGTTGGCCGAGTGCATAGAGTTTGACAGCTACCGGCAACAGCAGGAAGAGGCCGGAAAGCAGCGTAGCCGAAATGCTTATATCCATCCACCAGACTCTGGGCCAATTAGCATAGCCATAGATTGCGACTCCAAGAGGCAATCCGCCAATCAGGGCTGAGGCGCTCCAGTTTTGACTCTTCAAAACCCAGGATTCAGGTCGATGCAAATCAAGCAAGTTTCCTGCAGCACCAACAACACCCAGGCCAAAGAGTATAAAAGTCAAAACGCGAAGTGCTCCTTCGGCAGGCCACTTCACGAACAAGTCAACGCCAATCTGGGGCACCACAAAAAGGGTAAGAAGGGTAAGAAAAATCGTGATCTGAATGAGCATCGTGTTGCGTATCCAGATCGTGGCAATCGACCAGCTATCGGCGCTGAAAAATCCTAATTGCGGTGACAGGTAATTGGAGTATCGCCTTAGATGACGGATTGAGGTTTCCCAGAATCTACCTTTATCCGTCCATTCCCAGCCCCCGTTTCTGAGGCAATTCGCAGTTAGCCAACTTCCGATGTAACCGCCGCCGGACACGGTTGAAAGGTAGTCCAGTTGCTTGAGTACTCCTTGCTCTTTTAGAGCTTCCATGACGCCCAACCCAAAGGTGGCGCTGCGGATGCCGCCACCGGAAACGGCCATGCCAACCGTTGGCTCAGTGCTAGCTATCAGCTTCGCTCCTCGCTGCAGGTCGATTTCGGCCTTCTCCTGTTTGAGGATTTCAGGGTCGAGTTCGTGACGTTCAAACACGTCGACTCCGTTGGGCGGATAGATCTTCATATTCAGCGTGATTTCAGAATCTGGCCTTTCACTAGTAATGTCCCGCTCGTCAGTGCCCCACCTAGCTGTCGTTCTTCCTGAAACGGGGCAAAGAAGAGATTAACAATAAAGTTCTTGCTGGCGACGTTCAGTTGCAGAAACCCGTTCAGCAACCGAAACGATTTCTGGATCGAAAGCGAAGAGGTGGCACCGTGAAAGTCAGCAGCCAGTAACTTTACCGGAGAGCGGAAGAATCCACTGGTTTCACCGCGAAAGCCACCGATGGTGTTGCCATCGACGAAGCGCTCGGTCATGCTGAAATTCTGGCTGTCTTGGAGCGTGGTGCTGTCAATGAAAAGCGAATAAACTCCCACTCCTGTAAAGCCTTTGTTGCCGAAGAATTTGAATCGCCATTGGTCAGAGCCAAATTCCAGAGGAGGAGCAGGGGGCTTGCCACCCTGGATTTCCGAATCAAGACGATGAATCGTCTGGATTCCAACGATCGCGTCAGGCTTGGTTTGCCCCGGGCCCAGTATGTTGCGAGGGGAGCCCTTGAATTTGAGCACAGCAGCCTCTGTGGACCCACCATATACGCCCGGAGCATCGCTGATGGAAAAGCCGAGTTGCTTCAAAGCCCTCTGTACTCTAGCGATCGCGTCTTTAATTTGCGGTGTTGCAGACATGCCTCGAAGAAGATGGCCGGCATGGTTTTCCGAGCACCGCTTCAGTGCATCTTTACCTAGACTTTCTTCTGTAAAAAGCTTCGAACTGAGCGCCATGGGGTCGCCTCCGTGGCTCGAAGCATATCACGCTAGGTTAGAGCTTTAACGTAAAGCGCAAGCAGTCGGGCCCAGGCTTTCTCTGCTTGTAGCTCGTTGTAGACACCCGAATCAGGCGGGCACCAGCCGTGGGCTGCGCCCGTGTATACCTCGATTTCTGCTGGTAGCTTTACCTGATCAAAAGTCTCCTTCAGAGTTGTTTTGTCGTTGGGGGCACGCGCATCGTCATTGGCGGCGATGGCGACCAGAAAGTGGGCCTTGGTCTTTGAGGCCTGGAGGTGCGGACTGTTTGGGTTATCCCTTACAAGGCCACCGCCATGGAAGCTCGCGACAGCTCCGACACGGTCTGGAACGGCGGCTGAGGTGCGGAAGGCGATGGGGCCGCCCATGCAATACCCTTGAGTGCCGATCTTGCGATTCTTGGCTACCGAGGCCTGCTTGTCGAGCCAGGCGATGAAGGCCTTTGCATCCGTCATGTGTGTCGTTTCGTTGAGGCTCTGGGCGAGTGGCATCACTTGCTGAATAGGGGTTGCAGCGCCTGCATCCGCCGTTGGAGCTTTCTTCGTGCGGTAGAAAGGGTTCACCACCAACACGGAATAACCTGATTCGGCGAGCCGTTTACCCATTTGCCGGAATGAAGGGCGGAGACCGAAGATGTCAGGCCAGATCAGCACCGCAGGGGCAGTACCGGCAGCGGGATGAACGAAGTAACAGTCGGCAGTGCCGTCTGGAGTCGTCACAGTAACTTCAGATTCAAGCACAGCAGCGGCGTTGGCCACTTGAGGCAATATCACCCCGAGTAAAACTCCGAACTGCTTTCTGGTCACCAGACCACGAGCTTCAAATTCTTTACGGTCTTCATCAAAATGATTCTGGTCGCACATATTGACTCCTTGTAGAAGCTATTTTACATACGAAAGGGCCCCGGAATCGCTAGGATGACCGGGGCCCTTCGTTTGGATTGAGGCTGGGTTACTCTACGTCGCCCATGCCAATTGGTTCGTCGTCGTCGAGGCCGCCGGCGAAGAGGCTCTTGGCGTCGTCGTCGTAGGCTGACAACGAATCCATGATGTTCTCCGGTTCCTGTTCAACAGACTCGACTACATCCTCGCCAGCGATCTTCGAACGACGGTAGTATTCGAGACCAGTGCCGGCCGGGATGAGACGGCCCATGATGACGTTTTCCTTGAGACCACGCAAGTAGTCGACCTTGCCGTTGATGGCGGCTTCGGTGAGTACGCGGGTGGTTTCCTGGAAGCTGGCGGCCGAGATGAAGCTGTCTGTCGACAACGACGCCTTGGTAATGCCAAGCAGGATCGGATTACCGCGAGAAGGACGGCCGCCGCTTTCGATGGCGCGTGTGTTCTCGGTCTTGAACTTGAAGCGGTCAACGACTTCTTCAGGGAGGAACTCGGTGTCGCCGATTTCGTCGATCTTGACCCAGCGGAGCATCTGGCGAACAATGACTTCAAGGTGCTTGTCGTTGATGTTTACACCCTGGAGGCGGTAGACTTCCTGGATTTCATTGACCATGTACTTCTGAAGTTCAGTTTCGCCGAGTACAGCCAGAATGTCGTGCGGATTGCGGGGACCATCCATCAAAGGATCGCCGGCCTTAATACGCTCGCCTTCCTGGAAGTTGATGTGGACGCCGCGGGGAATCGAGTATTCCTTCACCGTGCCGTCATCGCCCGTGATCGAGATCTTGCGGAAACCCTTGACCAGTTCACCGAAGTGAATGGCACCGTTGATTTCGGCGATGATGGCCGGATCGTGGGGCTTGCGGGCTTCGAAGAGTTCGACGACGCGGGGGAGACCACCGGTGATGTCTTTGGTCTTGGTAGTGGCGCGGGGCAGCTTGGCCAAGACGTCGCCAGCGTGTACCTCTTCACCGTCACGCACCAGCATGTGGGCGTGAGTCGGCATGAGGTAGCGCCGTTCGTCGGCCTTGGAGCCGCCAGCGTACTTGATCACAAGAGCAGGAACGCGCTTGTCGTCAGTGGAATCAATGACAACAAACTGGCTCATGCCGGTGATTTCGTCGACCTGCTCGGTGATGGTGACCTGATCGATCATGTCCTTGAAGTGCACGGTACCCGAGACTTCGGTGAGGATGGAGAACGAGTAAGGATCCCATTCGAGGATGACCTG
>JBKJUN010000099.1:0-21714 GCA_046590555.1 Bryobacter sp.
GAGGTGAAGAAATCGAAGTTTGTGTCTTCCGGGAGTGGGGCCACCAGACTTTTCGTGAATACAAGACCGCCTCGCGTCACAAGTAGCGGTTCAGAGGCATCCCACGTTTTCTCCCCACGCCGCAAAACTCCTTCAACTCGCCATCCCCCATTTCCTGCTTCTTTCAATTCCAGCTCGTAGGTCCATGCTCCGCCGTCATCCCACCGCAGCAGTGTCAAATCCTCAACAGCTTTATCGTCACGAAGGAAGCATCGTCCTGTTTGCCCTAGTCTCCGAATCAATGTGGAAGCCAGTGGATGCGGGATCGTATGTGAAGGTGCAATTGCGTCCAGATAAGCACCCGCGTAGCTCATGGAGTGGTCGCTTCCCCCCGCGATCGCTGCAACGATCTCCCGGTCTTCGGCATTTGGCAGCGACGCGATTTGTGGTCGATCCAGCCTCAACTCTGTCATCCGGCTAAATTCGCCATTCAATTTAAGGTCGCGATAGCAGAGGGTCACCACCGGCTGGTCGGCCGTCTTGCTCGCCCCCAATTCAACGACATAAAAGATATGCCGCTTCGCCGGCCAATCCTTCTGCCTGCGAGTGTTGCGGTTCAAACCGCTCCCTATGCCGCTCAGTTGCGTCTTCCATACCGGGATTGCGGGAGCCAGCTTTTCTTGAGGCACTTCTGCAAAGCGGCCTCTCGATTCGAAATCGTTTTCAGCAATGTAACCATCCGGCTGAACACTGGAAAGAAACCCGCTCTTCTCGGCCTCAAGAATTGTTGCCCACAAATGTTTACATGGCCCTTCCGTTTCGAAATAAGGGCACGAGCAATACATCAGGAGGTCGCCATTCTCCCAATCCATAGTTACTTGATACGATTTCGACCCGCGTACCCTGGCCCAAACGCTAACCGTTGAGCCCTGCGAAATCCGAACACAACGTTGTGAAAAATAGCTCCGTCCGCGGCTTTGAATGACCGAGTCAAAAATATGCGAGAGCTTAGACGAGAGCCTCTGATTCAGTGCCATATCTTGAATCTTACATGGCACGTGAACCAAAACAGTTTGCTATCAAAAGATTTAGCGACAGCCGATTGTGAATCCCTGGAATATCCTGCATTCCTTCGAGAAATATCGATCCCTTCACCGATCCCTGGTGAGCTCTTCTACGGAAACACGGGCTGCCCCGCCGCAGCTTCCGCCAGTTCGACTATCATCAATCAAATGAAACATTTTCTGCTATTGGCAGCGTCGACCGCCTTGGCGCTTCCTTGCTTCGCCGTGCGCGGCTACGAAGTCTGGCTGACTGATCAAAACAACACGGTCGGTTATTCAGCGGCCAACCCGCGCGGTACCCATGGAGGCCGCATCGTCATTTGGGACGGCAAAGATTTGGACAACCCCAACGGCGCGGTTACCGGGAGGCCGGTAATCCTCGACATGGCTGCGATGTTCGCCGCTGGCGGACCCAACAACGCAACCGGTGCTCAAGTCTCCCGGCCGCACATGCTCGCCCTCGGCCAGGATCAGAAATACATGGCCCTCGCCTTTGTTGCCAGCGGCCATGTCGCCATCATCGAGGCCGCCACACGCACCCCCAAGGCACTCTTCCGGATGTCCGTCGGCGCGGGCGGCGCGCGCCAAGCCCATGCGGCCCAATGGACGATGGATGGCAAGGCAATTCTGGTCGCCAACCAGAACGGCAAGCTCTTTGAGCGCATCAATTACGATAAGGCCACCGACAGATTCACTCACGATACGGCGGCCACGCTCAATCTGGCTACCTGCACGACGCCGAACGGTTTCCCCTGCGAAACGCAATCCCCCGTCGTCGACACCGATCCCCGTTACTTCGGCCTGCACAACCGCCCTGACAACGCGCCTATCTGCCCCGTGGTTAGCTTCAACAACCGCGCCATCATCACGCTGCGCGGCGGCGGAATCCTTGTCGCCGACCCCACGACAACGCCAATGAAAATTGTCGCTGAATACGGTAATTTGTATTATGGCCGCGACGGCTGCGGCGGAGTGCAGGTGGGCAACCGCGTGTTCCTCAACGCCGGTGTTGGCACTCTGACCACCAACGAGACCGGCTACAATCTGTATGAAATTGAGGACCGTTTCCCGGCCGCCCCCGCATTTCTCCCGGCCAACGACGCCGAGGTGCGGCCCCGCCATATCGCTGGCCATGACGCCCCTAACCGTGACGCGCACGGCATTGTTGCCGGTGCCGGAGGCTACTATCTTTACTCCTTCGACCGCTTGGCGAACGTGCTTGAAATTCACCGCACCGGCGATTTTGAGCATGTCAGTTCAGTGCCGCTCGAAGGACCACTATCGAGCGATCCTACACCCGACATCGCCTATTTATCGCCTACCGGAGACCGAATTTTTGTAGCATTGCGCGGACCTCGTCCGCAGACCGGCGCGCACGCCTCAGCCGGCATTACGCCCGGCTTGGGAATCCTCACGCTGACCGAGGCCGGCACTTGGGGATCGATCACAGCCATTGGACGCACAACGTTCTCCAACCCTATCGATGGCGGTGAAGAAAGCGATCCTCACACTGTAATCGTCCGGTTGAAGTAATTCAATTCGACAGATGCCCGGCTGCTTCCAGTCAACTGATATTCTTCGTGATCGCCTTCAAGATCCCTGCTTTTAATTCCATCATCCGCTCCAGTTCTTCGGCGCATGTTGGTCAGGAAGCTTTCACTCTCTGGCGTCACCGCTTTTTCCAAACCGGACAAATTACCACAAACGACACGAGTAATTGTCAAGGATTGGGTTGGGTTGCCGAATAGGATACAATTTCGTGAAGGACAAATATGCGCGCACTTGTTTCTCTATTCATTCTTTCTTTGGGCCTGAGTCAGGCTCAGAATGCTGTACAGGTTTCGAATTATCTTTTTCAGGGGTCATTGAACCCGCAACGAGCGGGGAGTGCTGCCCTAACCGCAGTTAACTCAAGCGGCAACAATCGCTTCATCACTGATACAGTCTTAGGCCAGACTCGCACGGTCTATGACATACAGGGGGCGAGCAGTCCGCTGTTTGCGCAGGGCGGACTCATCTATCAGGCCAAAGATAAGGTGCCCCGCGACAACTACTCGATGGAGTTCGTTTTCGCGATGAGCGCCGGTAGCACGGGCTGGCGGCGGATTTACGGCTGCGTGAATCGTACTCGCTCAGAAGGCCTTGCTCTGGACCCTTCGGGCTTTCTGGTCTACTTTTCAGGCGTCAGCAGCATAGCCAACGACAAACTCGCAGCAGGCACTTACTACCACGTCGTCATGGTGAAAAAACCTGGCGAAGTTTTGCTTTATCTCAACGGTGCCTTGGTGGCATCTCGCGCAGGGGGTACCTTGCTCGGCGTGATGGATGCCGCAGTCAATCCCGAACAGTTGGTTCATCTATTCCTGAGTAACGACACATTTGAATGGGCTCCTGCCCGTATAGCATTGTTCCGTGCCTATGCCGGGCCGCTCTCGGCCGCCGAAGTGAGGGAAATTTATGCCAGCCCGTTTACTTCGACAGTAGGCTTACCTAAGCCCGGCTTCCAGAGTTCTGGAATTGTAAACAGCGCTTCTTTCTCTCCCAACAATGCGATCACGCCAGGTGGGTTCTTTACGATTTTCGGCACAGATCTTGGCGACGATTTTGGAGACTGGGGCCAGTCCTTTGTGAACAACACCGCACCGCGCCGCCTCAATAATGTCCGCGTGCTTGTGAACGACCAGGAAGCCTTTATCGTCTTCACCAGCTCGGCTCAGATCAACGCAATCGCGCCTGATAATATCCCCGAGGGTCCGGTGACAGTCACGGTGGAATATAGCAACTTGCGCAGTACCGTTGTGCCGACGCAATCACGCCGGATTAACCCTGCCACCTTCCGCTTTACGCCGCAGGATAGCCGTTATCTGGCGGCCACGGCCAATGATGGCAGTGCCTATATTGGTCCAGCGAACCTCTTCGGTACCAATGGTGAACTCAGTGGTCTCGCACTACGTCCCGCGCGTCCCGGCGAATTCGTTGTGCTTTACGGCACGGGTCTCGGGCCTACTGCCCCCCCGGTTCCCTCCGGTCAGATTCCGCCTGTCCGCAATGGCGGCTACCCGATCACCAGTGCTTCTGCGATCCGGCTCACACTAAATGGTCAGACGACTACGGTGGTTCCGGCTTACTCCGGACTCTCCGGCTTTCCAGGGTTGCATCAGTTGGTATTCCAGGTGCCGAACATTCCAAGTGGCGACTATGAAACCGTCCTCGTCGTGAACGGGCTATCTTCGCCTTCGGGAACCTTTCTGCCGGTTGGTCAATAAGAGTGCGAGTGCGGGCTTTAGGCCTTGAGGCACCGGCTATCAGGGGCACGGCCACCTGCGAAATTCAGGCCGCTGCGACAATTGGTGTCGCCACGCTTGGATCTTTTAGTGAGGCGCTTACCCCGCACTGATCTTTAGCGGCTCATCATCGTGAGCCATAATGAGCCAACGATCGCCCGCATTAAGCGTTGCGATTTTAAATGCTTTTTTGCCGCCAAAGACGTGAACGAAACTGTCATACTCCCGGCCATTGGCAGCTAAGCGATAGCGTAGATAAACCATCGTGTTGCGGAACGTTCTCTTTCGACTAGAAGTCGCTTGGAAATCGCCACAGGCTACCGCACTTTCCGCCGACGCTCCCATGGTCCGGCATTTCCACACGCTTCTCATGCCGCAGTTTCCTTCTTGGCCCACCGCTCAGCCCGGTTTTTCCGTACAAAGGTGTTGGTCCGATTCTCCAGCCAACGAAGGAAGACCCGGCCACAGTAAACCGCAAACAGGTCTTCCACTTCTTCACGCAGCCCAAGGGAACTGGCGATATCGGGATCCGTTCGGCGGCCCACAAGATCGTTCCTTGTCCATGCGCTTTGCGTGTCTGAAAGCCCTCACCATATTCAAATTCTGGATTCTGTCCGTAGTAGCGCCTCGCACTAGTATTTCGTTTCACTAAAACCTATTCTGTTGAAAATGTTTCCTGCTACACTCGGACATGGCAGGGAAATCTAAACGGCCCAAGCTCACGCTGGACTCCGAGGAATTGGCTCGACTCCAGCACCTGCGCCAAGCACCTACGGCTCCGCTTCGCGAAGTCCAACGAGCGCAGATCCTGACCCGCTACCACGCTGGCGAGACCGTGACTCAAATTGCGCGCGACATCCACATGACGCGCACGAGCGTGGCCAAGTGGATCAATCGCGCCTTGGCGGTCGGGGCGGGGGCGGCGCTGAAGGATGCCTATCATCGGCCCAAAGCACCCAGTATCACCGAGGAAGCCTGTGCGTGGGTCGTTTCGTTGGCGTGCCGTAAGCCGAAAGATCTCGGTTACGCGGCGGAAACGTGGACACGGAGCGCCTTGGCCAATCATGTTCGAAGCCATGCGGTGGAGGCGGGCCATCCGTCACTTGCTAAGGCAGTCAAGGCGACGGTGCAACGAATCCTCGCCGCCCAACCGCTGCACCCTGAGCGAATTAAGTACTATCTGGAACGTCGCGATCCGCAGTTTGACGAAAAGATGAAGATCGTTTTGTTGGTATACCAGGCTGTCGCGTTGCAGAATGAAGCGCACACCGACACCGGCGTACCCCATTCGGTAATCACGGTCTCGGTGGACGAGAAGCCCGGACTTCAAGCCATTGCCAACACCGCGCCGGACCTGCCGCCTGTTCCCGGCAAACATGCCGAGATTTCCCGGGACTACGAGAACAAGCGGCTGGGTACTTGTTTCATCTTGGCGGCGCTGGATTTGCAAGACGGCCATGTCACGGCACGCGTCGAGCGCCGACACCGGAGCATCGAGTTCATTGCTTTGCTTAAGGGCTTGGACCGGTACTATCCACCAGAGTGTTCGATCCGTTTGATCCTGGACAACCACTCCGCTCATATTTCCAAAGAGACGCAGGCCTACCTGGAAACCCGCCCAAACCGTTTTCGATATGTCCTCACGCCAACCCACGGGTCGTGGCTCAACATCGTGGAGACACTCTTCGGAAAGATGGCCCGCACATTCTTAAAGAGCATCCGTGTCCAATCCTGGGGCGAACTCAAAGATCGAATTCTCTGCGGAATAGCGGAGATTAACGCCGCTCCTGTCGTTCACCGCTGGAAGAAGTTTGGGGCGCTAGATGAGATCAGTTTGTGATGAAACGATATACTAGCCCTGATCACGCGAGACCGCTATTTTGACAAGATTCCACATTTACGCCGGGCATCGACCCCTTAAGCAATCGACATCTTGACACGTCTTGCCTGCACTTCCTACGGATGGAAGTCGTCCTCTGCAAAGCTGGCCGTTTGGCCGTTCCTGAATCCTTAGAAGAAGAACTCCACCTCAGCCCATGCAATTTCCTCGAACTGGAAAGCCAGGGGGAACAAATCACCCTGCGCCCTCTCTGTGCTAGGAGTCCGCTTTAAAAAGAAGAGAAAGTCTGGGGCTTCTGCATGGGCACCGCGTTGCGATCCTCCACCAAATATCAATCCCTTAAATATCCCCAAAACCGATTCACAGATATTTGCAAACAACATAAGTCCTTCCCCATGAAAGTCTTATCGCCACTCTCAACTCGCAAAATTTGGTGCCACCACCGAATAATAGTTCGAGGCGTGGGCCCGTACTCATCCTCTAGCTCTTCGAGAATTGAATATCCCAAAAAGTAGCTGACGCCACAAGTGTCTTTTGCGGCAGCTCATCCCCAACTAATGGGCTGCCGCCAGTTAACGTGCAAAACATCACGATCAAAACCAATTTCGCATTTTATCCAATAAATTCAGTAACATAGGGCCACTTTTGAATCCAAGACCAAAAAGAACCACTTTCCCTTGACGATCACCTTAGATGCGCTGTACACTCAAATCAGGACGCTTTAGGTCCGAAATCTAAACAATGCTCAAGCTCACCAAAAAAGCCGACTACAGCCTGATCGCCCTTCGCCATCTCGCCCTCGCTGGTGAGCGAGCCGCCAGCGCCAAAGAAATCGGCGATAGCTACCACATCCCCCTCCCGATTCTCTCCAAAGTCCTCCAAAAGCTCGGTAAAGCCGGCTTCTTGTTGAGCGTCCAAGGCACCAACGGCGGCTATAAACTCGCTCGCGACCCCAAATTCATCAGCGTTCTCGAAGTCATCCGCGTCGTCGATGGCCCGGTCATCCTGACAGCCTGCTTCACCCACGACAAGTGCGACCAATCCGGGCAGTGCACCGTAAAAGAACCACTCAGAAAAGTACACGAAGGCATCTTGCGCCTCCTCGAAGGCATCACAATAACAGCCCTCACGAAAGATGACCCACTCCCCCAAGGCAACCCGCCGCCCGGCGCAGTATTCGGCGGCGGCCAACTGACACAAATCCTGCCAAGCTAGCCCAAACAAGGAACAGTTTCAAATTATGAAGTTACCGATCTATCTCGACAATCACGCAACTACCGAATGCGATCCCCGCGTCGTCGAAACGATGCTCCCTTATTTCTCCGAAAACTTCGGCAATGCCGCCAGCCGCAACCACAGCTTCGGCTGGGTCGCTGAAGAAGGCGTAGAAACCGCCCGCAAACAAATCGCAGACCTCATCGGTGCTAACTCCAAAGAAATTGTCTTCACCTCCGGTGCCACCGAGTCGAACAACCTCGCCATCAAAGGCGTAGCTGAAATGTATGCCGAGCGCGGTAACCATATCATCACTGTCGCCACCGAGCACAAGGCCATCCTTGACACCTGCAAGCACCTTGAAAAACAGGGCATCCGCGTCACCTACCTGCCGCTCCAGGGCGACGGCTTGGTCGATCTCGACATGCTCCGCGACGCGATCACCGACAAGACGATCCTTGTCAGCATCATGTACGCCAACAACGAAATCGGCGTCATCCAGGACGTGGCAGCGATTGGCGCAATCTGCAAAGAACGCGGCGTCCTCTTCCACACCGACGGCGTCCAGGCTGTAGGCAAGATCCCCGTGAATGTCATCAAGGACAACATCGACATCATGAGCTTCACTGCTCACAAGATGTACGGCCCCAAAGGCGTCGGCGCCCTCTACGTCCGTCGCCGCAATCCACGCGTTCAGATCTCCGCCCAGATGGACGGCGGCGGCCACGAGCGCGGCATGCGCTCCGGTACCCTTAACGTCCCTGGCATCGTCGGCTTCGGCAAGGCCGCAGAGCTCTGCAGCCAGCTTATGGAAGCCGAGATGGCCAAGCACCGCATCATGCGCGACCGCCTTAAGGCCACCCTCGAGAACGCCCTCGAAGAAACTTACATCAACGGCTCGATGACCCATCGCCTGCCCCACAACCTCAACATGAGCTTCGCTTACGTCGAAGGTGAATCGCTTCTGATGGGCATCAACGACATCGCTGTCTCTTCAGGCTCTGCCTGCACCTCGGCCACCCTCGAGCCCAGCTATGTGCTCAAGGCTCTCGGCCTCGGTGACGACCTCGCCCATACCTCAATTCGCTTCGGCATCGGTCGCTTCAACACCGACGAAGAAGTCGATTATGTGGCCAACAAAATGATCGAAGTGGTCAACAAGCTCCGCGAACTCTCACCCCTCTGGGAGATGTTCAAGGATGGCGTCGACCTGTCCAAAGTCGAATGGACCGCACACTAAATTCATAGGATCCTTAGGAGAACTCAAAAATGGCATATTCCGAAAAAGTTGTTGACCACTACTCAAATCCCCGTAACGTCGGTTCGATGGACAAGAACGACCCCAACGTCGGCACCGGCATGGTCGGAGCTCCCGAATGTGGCGACGTCATGAAGCTCCAGATCAAGGTTGACCCGATCTCTGGCATCATCGAAGACGCCAAGTTCAAGACCTTCGGCTGTGGCTCCGCAATCGCTTCTTCTTCGCTCGCCACTGAATGGCTCAAGGGCAAGACGGTTGATCAGGCCATGGAGATCAAAAACACCGAGATTGTTACAGAACTCGCTCTTCCTCCCGTCAAGGTCCACTGTTCAGTTCTTGCTGAAGACGCCATCAAGGCCGCCATCAACGACTACAAGAAGAAGGCTGTTCCGGTACACGCAAACGCATAAATGGAAACCGCAGAACTAAAGATCGACGTCACCCCCAAGGCCGTCTCGAAGATCCGCCAAGCCTTCGCCAAACAAGGCGTCGCTGGCGGTTTGCGTCTCGGTGTCCTTGGCGGCGGCTGCTCCGGCTTGAGCTACCAGTTCAAGTTCGACACCAAGCCCCGCGCCACCGATCACGTCTTCGATTACGACGACGTCAAGGTCTTTATCGATCCCAAGTCCATGCTTTTTCTCAAGGGAATGATCCTGGACTACAAAGAGAGCCTCATGCAATCCGGCTTTGAGTTCATCAACCCGAACGCTACCAAGAGCTGCGGCTGCGGTACTTCGTTCTCTAGCTAAACAATGGATTACTATCGCGTCCTGGGTATCGACCCCAAGTTGCAGCTCAATCTTAATGAGCTGCAACAACTGTTTTATGGCCGTAGCCGCGAGCTGCACCCCGATCGTTTCGCTCGAGCCGAAGCCAGCGTCCGCGATGCCGCACTTCAAGAAAGCTCAACGGTGAATGATGCCTATCGCACCCTTAGAGATCCGCTCCAGCGAGCCGAATACTTCCTCAAACACCATGGCTTCGACATCAGCGAACAGGGAACCAAAGAAGTTCCTCCAGAGCTTCTTGAAGAAGTCTTCGAACTCAACATGGCCCTCGAAGAACTTAAAGACGGCGACGAATCCGCCCGTCCGCAACTATCCACTGCCCGCGATCATTTCGGCGCTCTTCTAGCCGAGGCAGACATGGAACTCGATCACCTATTCGCCGCCCATGATTCGAAACCAGGCGAAGAGATCCTCAAGCAAATCCGCGGCTTGCTTAATCGCCGCCGCTATATTCAAAATCTCCTTAGGGACGTTAATGGGTACCTTTCAAATTGACTTCGGCGAAGCCGCCCAACCAGAACGCATCATAGGCATCGACCTTGGCACCACCAACAGCCTCGCTGCCTTCATGGACCTCACCGGCCCAGAGATCATCACTGCCCCAGACGGCGCACGCATCGTCCCGAGCGTAGTAGCCCTCCTCGAAGACGGTTCTCTCATCGCCGGCAACGCCGCCAAGACCCGCCTCGTCCAACATCCCGACGAAACGCTCTACTCCACCAAGCGCTTCATGGATCATGCGTCCACTCCGCTCAAGATCGGCAGCCGCGAACTTACCCCTCCAGAAGCTGGTGCCCGCATCCTGCTTGAGCTCAAGAACAACGCCGAAGCTTTCTTTGGCGAGGCCATCACCAAAGCGGTTGTAACGGTTCCCGCATACTTCAACGACGCCCAGCGTCAGGCCACCAAAGACGCCGGCCGTATCGCCGGTCTCGACATTCTCCGCCTGGTCAACGAACCAACTGCAGCGGCCCTTGCCTACGGCCTCGATAAGCGCAACTCTGGCACTATCGCCGTCTACGATTTCGGCGGCGGCACCTTTGATATCTCGATCCTCAAAATCCAGGACGGCATCTTCGAGGTCCTCGCAACCAACGGCGACACCCACCTCGGCGGCGACGACATCGATCAGCTCCTGATTCAGATCGCGCTCCAAGACATTGCCACAGAGTGGGGCGCACCGATCAACAACGACACGGCCGCAGTCGAAACCCTCCGTCAGGCCGTCATCAAAGCCAAAGAGCAACTCAGCTTCGCCCTCTTCACCAACATCGACCTTGAATACAACGGCAAGCGTTACCAGCGCGAAGTAACCCGCGACATCCTCGAGCGCCTCATCGCCCCGCTCATCGAGCGCACTCTTGCCCCCTGCCGCCTGTGTCTCGCCGATGCCCGGCTCACCCACGAAAACATAGATGAAGTTGTTCTGGTCGGCGGCTCCACGCGCATCCCGATGGTCCGCAAGGCAGTCGAGAATCTCTTCCGCTCGAAACCCCACACAGAGCTGAACCCCGACGAAGTCGTCGCCCTCGGCGCAGCCATTCAGGCCGGCATCCTCTCGGGAGAAGTCAAAGACACTCTCCTCCTCGACGTCACCCCGCTTTCGTTGGGGCTAGAAACCATGGGCGGCGTAGTCACCAAGCTCATCCACCGCAACTCCACCATTCCAGCCAGTGAAACCGAACACTTCACCACCGCCGTAGACGGCCAAACCAACGTCCTGATCCACGTCCTGCAAGGCGAACGAGAACTCGTCAAAGACTGCCGCTCGCTGGCCCGCTTCGAGCTCACCGGCATCGACCCCGTCCCCGCCGGCCTCGCTCGCATCGAAGTCAAATTCCTGATCGACGCCAACGGCATCTTGAACGTCTCAGCCAAAGACACCCGCACCGGCAAAGAGCAAAGCGTCGAAGTCAAACCCAGCTACGGCCTCACCGACGAGCAGGTCGAGGCGATGATCCTCGAATCACTCACCAATGCCGAAAGCGACATCCGCGAGCGCCAGGTCCGCGAAGCCCGCGTCGAATCAGACCGCATCCTCGGCGCACTCGAAAGCGCCAAGCAAAGCGATGCCTGGTTCGAGCTGCCTGAAGAAGACAAGGCCGCTATCCAGACCGCTCACAACGAGCTCCTCCTCGCCTACCATGGCGACGACCATCGCCTCATCCAGGCACATATGGATAAGCTGGATAAGGCCAGTCTCAAGCTAGCCGAAAACATGATGAATTCCGCCGTCCGCGGCGCCCTCAAGGGAACCAAAATATGACCATCAAGCTCACCTGGGACAAAGCCGAAGATATCGGCATCGAACTCTTTGAAGCCTTCCCCGACATGGACCCGCTCCAGGTCCGCTTCACAGACCTCCACAAGATGGTGATCGAACTCCCCGGCTTCGCCGACGATCCCCTCAAATCAAACGAGCCCAAGCTCGAAGCCATCCAGATGGCATGGTACGAAGAATACAAGGAAGGTCAAAAATAGACCTTCAGTTCATCTTCGCTGTCATTAACATCATCATTAGTGACATCATTCTCGCGGGCGACAACGCTGTTGTCATCGCGATGGCCGTGCGTTCGCTCCCAGCCAAAGAACGCCGTCTCGGTTCGATGCTTGGTGCAGGTCTCGCCGTAGTCCTCCGCATCGTCTTAACCTTCTTCGTGGCCCAGGTGATGAACCTCGCATGGCTCCATCTGGTAGGCGGTGTCCTCATCCTCTGGATCGCCGTCAAAGTCCTGATCGATTCCGAACCCGAAAGCGCAGATCACGTCAAGCCAGCCAGCGGCCTGATGAGCGCCATGTGGATCATCCTCGTCGCCGACATCACCATGTCGCTCGACAATGTACTAGCCGTAGCGGGAGCCTCACACGGCAACATCTGGCTCCTGATCTTCGGCCTCGGCCTCAGCATCCCTCTGGTCGTAGGTGCCAGCGGCATCCTCTCGAAAGCGATGGACAAGTACCCGATCATCGCCTACATCGGTTCAGCGGTCCTGGGTCGCGTAGGAGCTCAAATGATCCTCGAAGAAATGATGGTCAAGGAAGCCCTGCAGCTAAGCCAATACAGCCAATGGGCCATCCAGCTAGCCTCTGCAATAGCGGTTGTAGCAATAGCCAAACTGATTCTTAACCGCCGTGCTTCTGTACACTAAAAGCAGTTATGTCCATTACTCTAAATTTGAAACCTGAAGTCGAGGCATCATTGATAGAGAGGTCCGAGCAGTTGGGTCTCTCGCCCGAGCGCTACGTCGAGTCAATTCTTGAAGAGCCTCACATGATCGATAAAGACACCTATATCGTTGACCCCAAAGAACGCCTCCAGGCGCTTCTTGATTGGGCTCACTCTCCTCGCCGTTACACGGAGCCTCTATCTGACGAAGCAGTTAGCCGCGAATCTATGTATCCAGTTCGAGACTAAATGGTTTTCCTGGCAGACACGAACATTCTCCTCAGGTCAGCCCAGCCTGGCTATCCAATGCACCCATCTTCACTTAGTGCAATGAATACGCTGACAGCTTTTGGAAATTCACTCGTAGTCACCATCCAGAATATAGCCGAGTTTTGGAATGTAGCTACGAGGCCTGCCTCAAACAACGGTCTTGGCCTGAGTATTCCAGAAGCCAAAATCGAGCTTGCCAAATCGAAACTATATTTCGAGTCATGCCAGAAACTGACGATTCCTTCAAGGAATGCAAAAACCTGACATTGCTACACTCGGTGCGCGGCGTGCAAAGTCATGATGCACGTTTGGTCTCAGTAATGAAGGTGAACAACATCACAAAAATTCTCACATTCAAAACCAGCGTCTTTACCCGCTACCCCGGCATTGAGGCCATTCATCCTGGCGAAGTAGCGTAACCAGCGTTCAAGCTCACCGTTCAAACGTTAGCGTCGCCGTCCCGGCGGCACCCGTGTAAATCAACTCCAACTGCCGGATCCCCTCATCTTTCCCCCGATAAGAAAAAAACACTAACCCAGCCTGCGGCAGCGCTCGCTCCCCTTCGGCCATTACAGCCTTGGTTACCTTCAAATCCATCGCACGGCGCAACGGAAACGGCATTTTCGGCGGCAGCGGCTTGGGGTCACCCGCAGCCCCACCACCTCCACCCCCATTAATACTCCCCTTCGACTTCTCCCCATCCGGCGAGACGGGAGGCTGCCATTCTGGATCCTTGAGCGACTTCAGCGTTAAGCCAAACTGCGTCGCCGCTATAGGCATCTTCTTCCCATTGATCCGCAGCGAGAAGTCTTCCCATGTCAGCTTCAGCTTTGCATCCGGCTTTCCGTAAAAGGCCACTTCCACCGCGACGTAGTCTTCGTTGGTAAACATCCCCTCAGGCGTCGGCACCGCATGGCCTAGAAAATCAGCTGCAATCGTCACGCCACCAGCCTCAGCCTTGGCCTGATAATCGACTGCCCCCGCGCGTGCAGGCACCCCGTGCACTTCAACCGGCGCTTGCCCGCACAAACTCAGTGCCCAAACTCCGCCCATCACCAAAACCAATCGCATGGATCGCATACTCTCCATTCTCGCCTGATCCGGCCATTTGAATCAATCGGCAGGATTACTTTTGAAGACGGCGCAGCGCGCTCCACGCCGCCTCCACTCCGCGATATTGCGCTTCCTCAAAGATCGAGATTCCGCTCAAATCAGAGTTCGCGTAGAACAACCCGTCATGGCCTTTGAGCATTTTCTGCCGCCCAGCCGAACCAAGAAAGCCCGGCGTGGGCCGCACCATCGCATGGCCATTGCGAAAGATATCAATCCGTGAAACGCAGTCCGCCAAATCCGCATGCGCCCTCCCCAAATCCGCCATCGCCAGATCACGCCAATACTCCCAGGGCTTCTCAAGCAAGATCCGCCGTGCCTCGTTGGGCGTTTTCTCCGCCACTGCGTAATACCAGGTCCAAACCGTCTTTTCCCGATGCATCGCCACACTCTGATGTGTCGCCACAACATAGCCAAGCGAGGGCGACCCAAAGATCACGTTGTCCCATGCCATCTCAGCCCCGCCACTCAACTTTGGCATCCTGTCCAACGTCAGATTCGCGGTCACCCAGGGCGAATAGCTAAAGCCCTCTGCCCGTGGCGCACCCTCCACAATGTAACTAGCCAGAAAACTCGGTGCCGCCCAAATCACGCTCTGCGCCACATACTGAGTCTTCGGCGTCATCACATTCCATGCCCCGTCAGCACGCCCGACACGGTAGACCGGTTCCCCCGTCCGCACATGCCCTCCCACCTTTGCCTGCAACTGCTTCAACAACCACCCGTTGCCCTCCGCCCAGCAGAACGGCCCTTTGTCGTCATGATCGCGAGCTGCAAAATAATGCAGTCCCGCCCACGCGCTCGTATCCCCCAGCGCACACCCATAATCATCACGGGTCGAGTAATCGAGATACCACATCAGTTCGGGCGCATCAAAGCGATTGGCCTTCAACCAATCCACAAACCGCATCCCCTCAAGCCCCGCATCAACCGAACCCAAAGCATGAGGAATCGCCCACTTCCCCGTCCCATGCAAGCCCGCTATCAAAGCATCAAAGCGCTTGAACTGCTCACGTCCTTTGGGAGAAAGCCCGATCTCAGGCTCCAGTCCATACTGCCACCGCCCGTGAATAAAGAGCCGCTCCTGGGGGCTATGGCAAAGGTGCCGCTCATTCAACTCCCCATCTACAATCAACCCAACTTCTTCAAACAACTCCCGCACCAGTGGCGACTTCTGATTCGGAATCGGCACATAGTGCGCTCCCCACGGATAGGCTGAAACTTCATTCTCCCCATAACGCGAATTCCCGCCCGCCTTCTCCTCCATCTCAACCATCACAAAGTCGTTAAAGCCACGCTTCTTGAGCCACCATGCTGCCGATAATCCCGCCATCCCCGAACCCACAATCACCAGAGGAACTCGCTTTACTTCCTTGGGCGCAGCAAAGCTCGCATGATCCCGCAGCTTGTGCCCAAGCGGAAAGCCATCCATCACAAAGCCACCTGTAATCGGCGCGCGCCCTTTGCGCCCCAATTGCAAAAACGGTGCCGCAACTAGATCGCGTCTTCTCATCTGGTCCAGTAATAAGTAGCTGCCGCTGCAGCTACACAAAGCACTGAAGACGCGACAACGTAAGCCCCAGCCATTCCCAATCGCCCCTGTTCGAGTAACGTCACAACTTCAATCGAGAAAGTCGAAAACGTCGTAAATCCTCCGCAAATTCCGGTAATCCAGAAGAATCTCGAATCTCCCGTTAGCCTGTTAGAGAAGTACCCGATCATCGCACCCCCAATCAAATTCACAACAAAGGTTTGCCAGGGGAAGGGAAGCTGCAACGTCGTCGACAGCGCATACCGCGCTATCCCGCCTATCGCCGCGCCTCCCGCAATCCACGCGTACTTCATGAGCGCGTAAGCGGTGTCACGGTCAATTTGCGAAACTCCACTATGCCATGATCGCCCTGCACCGCAATCGGCCCGGGCATCGCTTCATTCGGGTCAAAGCACATCGCCGTCGGCCCTTCGACTTCCTGATGATCGATGATCACCTTGCCGTTTAGCTTCACGGTCAGAGTACGGCCCACCAATCGAACGTCCAGCGTTTGCCACTCGCCGGGAGCGTTCGCCGCATCTGCCGTTGGCACAATCCTCGAATAAAGCGCCCCATGCGAATGCCCACTTACCGGCTCCCCGTGCGTATCCTGGATCTGCACTTCATAGCGCCCCCGCAAGCCAATTCCGGAATTCGATCCCTTCTCGTATCGATATTCGGCATGCAATTCCAGATTCCAGTAAGTTTCCTTGGTACGGATGTCGCTCGCTTTCCGTGCGTTCTTCATCACTCCATCCATAAGCGACCATTCCATCGTCCTCCCAGGGAAAGTCGTCTGCCACCCATCCAGGCTCTTCATCAAGTCCTCAGGTTTGCCAAGCTTCCAATGATCTCCATCGCGATCGCGAATCACGGGCGCACGCACACCTCGGAAGGTCAGTGCCGGCGAACCATCCACCGTCTGCCGTCCAATCAAAATATCCTTCTGGATCGACGCCGTGTAAATCAACTTCTTCCCGGCCATCGCAAAGGCGAACTGCAATTCCTTGTGTTCCACTCGAATCGAAGGGATCTTGTCCATCTGTCCACCCGGCGCACCCACAAAGCGCCCGGCAATCCCAGGCGTACCCGCTCCGGTCACTTCGAGCCACCAAGCCCGCCCGCGCGGCTCCTTCTCGACGGTCAGGTTCCAGCGGCCATTGAAATCCTTGTCCGCTCCAAAACTCAACACCGCAAAGCACACGAAAATAAGAAACTTGTTCACCTTCGCTATTATCTAAGATGTAGTGCCACTCTTGCGCGCCATCTCGATCTTTTGCGTAATGCTGCTCCTGGCCAGCGTGCAATGCCGCGCCAAATGCGTTGCTGTCCCCCACGACACAGCCAAGCATTCTCCCGAATGCCCGCTCCACAAACAAAAGGCCCCAGACTCACAAAAGTGCACTCATGCCCCCCAGTGGGATCTTGATGACGCTAAGCAATTCGTCGCCATCACTGAAGAGACCACACTCCTCGTGGCCCCACTCGCAACCATTGCGATCCTCACCAACCCCAACCCGCCCGAACCCTTTTTCGAGCACCTCATCCCTTTAGCCCTACGGCTCTGATCGCTTTCTCCTAACCACGCCCCAAAATCCCAATCGACCCCAGGAGAACTGTAATGATCCGTGTCCTAATGCTTCTGTTTGGCCTTGCGCAGTCGGCCAAGTTTGGAAAATATGAAGTATCCCTGCGCCTCCCCGCCGACGGCGTCTTTGCCGGCGAAGAGATGCAAATCGAATTCCGTGTCACTGACACAACCAACGTCGACCCGCTCATGGGGGCCGACCCCGTCATCCGCGCCAAGATTCAAAGTGCCATCGACATGCCTTCCATGGCCGGTATGCCGGTGATCCGTGAGACCTCTCACCCCGAAGGTGTACCGGGGGATTATGGCCTTCATCCCTACTTCGTCCACGGCGGCGAATTCCGGCTTAAGCTCACCATCGAGCCCCAAGGCGAGAATGCATTCGAAGCCGAATTCCCCCTTCAAGTCGAGGACGCAAGGCCGAATCGCCCTAAGGCTATAAGCCCCTACAAGATGAAGTTCGACAACAATGAAATTCGAATCACGGGCCCCGAAGGCCAAGTGAAGAATTTCGATACCGTCCACGAAAAGAAGCTCCACTTTATTGTTGTCTCGAAAGACCTCACCTACTTCGCCCACCTCCATCCAGAGCCCAGCGACAGCGGCGTCTTCAAACTCAAAGAGACTCTGCCGCCCGGCGACCTTCGCCTCTTCGCCGACTTTGCGCCCCAAGGCAAGGGCGGCCAGGTGCTGATGATCCCGCGCAACAAATCAGGCAAAGCCCCAGTCGTCGAAGACAACCTCAATGTTCCAGCCAAGCTCACCGGCGAACTCATTGCTGGCGAAACCACCAGGCTCACCCTCGAAGGCGGCCTGCCGCTCAAAGACCTCGAGCCCTATCTCGGCGCACAGGCCCACCTGATCATGATTCATGAGGACGGCGAAACCTTCGTCCACTCCCACCCCATTGATGACCCCGCGCAGCTCATCTTCCTCGCTCGGCCTCCCAAACCCGGCAAATACAAAGGCTGGGTCGAAGTTCAATCCAAGGGCAAAGTGATGCACAAGAGCTTCTGGCTGGAGGCCGCCAGTGCGCGTCGTTAGTCTCCTCATCGCAACCGTTCTCTTTGCACACGAAGGCAATCTGGTAAACCGCAAACCCAGCGCCGCTGACCCGCAAATCAAACTGGCCCGCAAAAAGCTCACCCTGCTCAAGCGAGGCAAATACGCCTGCTGCAAGCGCACCAGTTGCGACCTTTGCGCCATGCGTTACGGCAAATGCGAATGTGCAAAGAACCTGAAGCTCCACAAACAGGTTTGCGGCCAATGCCTCCCCGAGCACAAAGCAAACGGAGTCACCCTCCGCAAGCCAACTCCAGCCCTGCCGCCCAGCAAAGAAACGCAAGAAGTAGCCAAGATCCTCCTCGATGCCAAGCGCATCCTGGTCAAAGAAAAACGCTACGCCTGCTGCAAGCGCGGTGGCTGCGACGAATGCACCTTCGAGGCCGATTGCCCCTGCGGCAAAGACCTCGCCGCCAAAGGCGAAAAAGGCGTCTGTGGCTCCTGCTACAACGCCTGGCACGCGGGCGAAGGTAGCTTCCGCAACATCGACGTGGCCGACGTCAAACTGGCTGAGATGCAAGATATGGACATGCCTTATGTCTCAGGTACAGCCCAGATCCCGGATCAGGCCCCCATGTACATGACCGAACACCGCAAGAAGGATTGGACCTTCATGACGATGGGTCAAATCAACATCGTGACTTCCCAGCAATCCGGCCCCCGCGGGGGCGACAAAGTCTTCGCTGGCAATTGGTTCATGCCCATGGCCAGCCGCCGCGTCGGCCCCGGCACTCTGACGATTCGAGGCATGTTCAGCATGGAACCTGCCACAGTCACACAAGGCCGCTACCCGCTGCTCTTTCAGGAAGGCGAGACCTACAAAGGCCAACCGATTGTTGACGGCCAGCACCCGCATAACGCCTTCATGGAAATCGCTGCACTCTATCAGATCCCCGTATCCGATCGGGTCAGCGTTTACTTCTACGGTGGCCCGCGTGGCGAGCCAGCTCTCGGCCCTGTCCCTTATCCGCATCGACTTTCAGCAAGCGAAAATCCGATGGCTGCCTTGGGTCACCACTATCAGGACTCGACCCACATCGCCAACAATGTCGTTACCAGCGGCGTCAATATCGGCAAGCTAACCATCGAAGCCAGTGGATTCAGCGGTGCCGAGCCCGGCGAAAGACGATGGAGTTTAGAAAAAGGCGCGATCGATTCCGTCTCTGGCCGCATCAGCTACAAGCCCACAGGCCGCTCGCTGGTGCAATATTCCCAAGGCCACATCAACGGCGTCGCAGAACGCCAGTCCGCCAGCTACACCTACGTCCGCCCACACACAGGCGGCTACTGGGCCAGCTCACTCATCTACGGCCGCAACGTAGAGCCAGACCACACCTCAAACTCATTCCTTGCCGAAAGCACAGCTTTCCTTAAGAAGAAGCATTGGGTCTGGGGAAGGGCAGAGTATCTTGATCGCGAATCCTTCCATGGCAAGGTCACAGCCTTCACCGCCGGCTACGCACATGAAATCCCAAGCCCCTCAAAATGGCTATCCTTTTCACTCGGTGGTCAGTTCAACTGGTACCGGGTTCCGCCTGAGGCGAAGCCCCTTTACGGCAACTCACCAGTCGGCGCGCAGATCACACTGCGAGCAAGACTAAAGAGCAGTCGAATGTCGTTTTAGAATCTTTGGCAGGTTGACGGAAAACGCGCTGCGCGGCACCACGCTATCGCAACCCGCGTCCACGGCAGCCTGCTTCCTCTCTCCATCCACGTGAGAGATGAAGCCCAGCAGACTCACCTTCTTCAAATCATCGTCGGCTTTATAAGCTTTGATCAGCTCCAGCACGTCCAGCTTATTGATCTCAATCACAATAAGAATCACCGAAGGCAGCGACCGAGCCTTCAACATCGCGTCCTCCATCGTCTTGGCGTATTCAACAGTTACAGAGTTCTGACGCGCTGCGGCATCAATCTTGACTGCGAACATCAGGTCGTCAACGACCGCTAGTACTTTGCGGGACTGCGAACCCGACTGTGGAGATGACATATTGTAAAAAGGACTCGAGCGGTGAATGCCGCGCGAAGCTTTATTCTCGCACCATATGACCCCACGCCGCGCACTGCTCCTCGCACCCTTCGCCGCATACGCGGCGCCCAACCCACTCATCATTTACAAGGGCTACCCAAAACCCTTCCTCTATCCAATCCTCGCCCCCGACGGCAAGGTCCTCTCTCGCGGCTGGCCAATCAATCCAAGACCCGGCGACAATCAAGATCACACTTGGCATCGAGGTATCTGGTGGGGCCACGGCGACATCAATGGCCACGACTTCTGGCGCGAACAAAAAGGCACCGCCTCCATCCGCGTCGATAAGGTCACCAACTCAAACCAGATCCACCAAACCCTCATCACCGCAAGTGGAGAATCACTAGCCAAGCTCATCACCCGCTACAAGTTCCACACCGAGCCCGACGCCTATCGCATCGATTCATCCCTCACGCTGCGCAGTGACCAGGCCCTCCGCTTCGGCGACACCGACGACGGTGGCTTCGCCTTCCGCCTACGCGAAGAATTCCGTGAAGACCGCGGTGCCACACTCCTCAACTCCGCAGGCCAAACAGGTGCCAGGCAAATCTGGGGCAAGCCCGCTTCCTGGACCGACTACTCCACCACCATCGACAACAAGCAATATGGCGTAGCGATCCTCAGCCACCCAACCAACCTCCGGCACCCATCGGGCTGGCACGCCCGCAACTACGGTCTTAATTCCGCCAACCCCTTCGCCGCCTCCAGCTTCGCCGACGAGAAGAACGGCCAACTAGGAGCCTACACTCTCCCCGCAAAACAAGCACTCAGGCTCAACTACCGTGTCTTCATCCACAGCGGCGACGCAACCACAGCAAAGATCGCCGAGCGTTACGCCCAATACGCAAAGGAAACACCACGATGAACCGCCGCACCTTCCTTGCTGGATCCATAACTTCCCTCTCTGCCGCGAGCGACCGCACCCGCATCGCCATTATCGGCGTCCGTGGCCGCGGTCGCGCTCTGGCCGGCGACTTCCTTGAAGTACCCAACGTCGAAATCGCTGCCCTCGTCGACGTAGACCAGCGCAGCTTCACCCGCGCCGCCAAGCTCATCACCGACAAGACCAACAAGACTGCCACCCAACACACAGATCTCCGCCGCGTCCTCGACGACAAATCCATCGACGCCGTCGTCATCGCCACACCCGACCACTGGCACGGCCCCGCCTCGATCCTTGCCGCTGCGGCCGGCAAAGACGTTTACGTAGAAAAGCCCTGCTCGCACAACCTCCGTGAAGGCCGCCTCATGCTCGAAGCCGCTGCCAAATACCAGCGCATCATGCAGGTTGGCACACAGGCCCGCAGCCGCGCCTCCGCCCAGCGCGCCATCGCCCTCATCCACTCCGGCAAAATCGGCAAGGTCCGCATGGCCAAAGCCTGGAACGTCCAGCTTCGCGACAACATCGGCAAGCACCAGGATTCAACCCCACCCAAAGAAGTCGACTACGATCTCTGGACCGGCCCCGCCCTCGCCTCTCCCTTCCGCGAAAACCGCTTCCACTACAACTGGCACTGGTGGTGGAAC
>JBKJUN010000300.1:0-16609 GCA_046590555.1 Bryobacter sp.
GATAACGCGGTAGTACTTTTTCTGGAAGTGTACTGGACTGAGGGCTGTAGGTTGGTAGTCCAATGCAGAAAAGAAAGACCTTAACTAGCAGCGAATCCTAAGTGATCGTAGGTGAAAAGTACCAGTTGGGCTTGCTTTTCCGTTCAAAGAAAAAGGAGATCTCACCGATAAAATAAGTGCAGATGTTGCGATGTGTGAACATTTAACTGCATTGACATGCCTTCGTCATCGAAGCGTAATGTTAGGAATTTTAGACTGAAGCTATATGTGTTCCAGATTCAGGTTGGTCGCGCTGGCAGCGTTTGCGGTCGCGACAGTTTTTGCCCAAGTAGATCGTGGCTCGCTTAGCGGTACGGTGAAAGATGCCTCTGGAGCCAGTGTTGCTGATGCATCGGTGACAATTGAGTCCTCATCAACCGGCTTGCACCGTGAAACCAAGACTTCGAGTAGCGGTGTCTATCAATTGCCAGGCGTGCCGGTTGGCCGTTATACACTCTCGATCAACAAGCCTGGCTTCAACAAAGCGCAGATTGACTCGGTTGTACTCGCTGTTGGGCAATCACGCACGCTTGATGCAGAGCTCATATTGGGAACCGTCACCACTGCAGTTGAGGTAACGGCTTCTGCCACTCCGCTGGACCAAACGAATGCCGAACTTGGTGTTGCGATTGGCGAGGAGCAAATCAAGAATATTCCACTCAATGGACGCCACTGGGCCGCGCTGATGCAACTGGCCCCTGGTGCTGTGAATGTGGGCGAAGGCAACCAGAATTCCATTCGGTTCTTTGGCCGCCCTCGCGACGATAATAATTGGACCTTTGATGGAGTTGACGCAACCGGCATAAAGGATCCGCGGCAGGAAGGCAACTTGCGGCTGGTGATCTCGACAGATTCGATCGCCGAGTTCCGCGTCAATTCGCTGCCGTTTACCGCCGAAGGTGGCGTGGGCGGTGGTGCGCAGATCAATCTTGTCTCGAAGACTGGGACGAATCAGTTTCATGGCTCGGCATATGAGTTCTTCCGCAACAGTGCTCTCGACACGCGCCGGCCTTTTGATGGGGATACGATTCCGCCGTTTCGCTTGAATCAATTCGGCGCAAACCTGGGCGGGCCGATCGTCAAGAACAAGACCTTCTTCTTTGCTAATTACGAAGGCTTGTTGCAGCGGCTTTCCATTAGCCGTGCTGACGGCTTGGTTCCAAGTGCGAGCTTTCGGCAAAGGACTCCGCAAGCACTGCAGGGGTTGATCAATCTTTACCCGGTTGGGAACGGCGGCTCGGTAAACGCTAATGTAGACCGGTTGCTCGGCACGACACCCGAGCGTCGCAATGAGCATAGTGGCATGGCGAGAGTAGATCACCGCATCAACGACAAGCACAGCCTGTTCTTGCGTTTTGCAATGACTGACGGATTAGTAAGCCAGATTCGGAATGCCTTGCTTGAGACTCGCGATTCGAATATCCGCCCCACTAACGTAACGGCCCAATGGCAGCAGGTCTGGACATCCACCCTGGTGAATGAGGCCAAGCTGGGCTTCAATCGTTCAGCCCTCACACGCGATGACGTTGGCCGGATTCCTGAAGGTGCAGCAATCCCCGGCTTTACGACCACGCAAGCCACCACATACATTATTGAGAAGCCGAGTACCTATTCGATTGTTGACAACCTTTCATGGATTCGCGGTCGCCACACGATCAAGATCGGTGGAGAGATTCGCCGTATTCATCTCAACGTGGGCAATGGGCCTGCAACTACTGTGGCCTTTGCCAATCTAGATGCTTTCTTGCGCAACTCGCTAAACACAGTTTCCATTGGCAGCACGCTTCCTACCGTCGGTGTTCGGCGCACTTTCAACTCAATTTACTTCCAGGACGAGATCCGCTTTAATTCCGAGCTGACCTTGAACCTGGGTTTGCGCTACGAGCAATACACGGTTTCAAAGGATGTAGTTGGGCGCGGTCGCGTATTCGACTTCTCGCGTTGCCAGGGGTTCTGTCCTCAGGGTACTCCTTGGTTCTTCCCTGACAATGACAATATTGCTCCTCGCCTCTCGCTTGCATTTGCGCCGAAGATGCTCGGTGGCAAGACTGTATTTCGCACTGGCTACGGCCGTTATTTCGGCCCCGGACAGAACGACGACGTAACAGCGGCGATCGACAGCCTGCCTGAGAACCTCTCGCTTTCGGCTGCCGATGCTCCGGCGCTGAGTTATCCACCTGCTCCCTTCCTCGCGCAGTTGCGCTCGCAGGGTCAGACGCCGCGCAGCGTGCAGAGGGATCGCAAAGAACCTGAGTCGCACATGTGGACTGTCTCGGTGCAGCACCAGTTGCCGCTGAGCATGGTGGCGCAACTTGCCTATGTTGGCAATGTGGGGCGCAATCAGTTGACCCGGACCTATGTCAACACGCTGGACGCGGTGACTCGGCGCCGCGCACTCAGTTCCTTTGGTCAAATCGACGAGAAGCGCTTTGACGGCAACACCAACTTCAATGGCTTGCAGTCATCGCTGACTCGCTCCTTCACCAAGGGGTGGTTGTTTCAGGCTCAATACATGTGGGGCAAGGCGATCAGCGACAACTCAGGCTCCGGCGAAGGTGGCCAGATTCAGGATGTCACCTGCCGGTCTTGCGATCGTGGCGCAGCCGACTACGACATTCGACACACCTTTACTTCGAACAGCATCTATCAGGTTCCCTTCGCCCGCAACAAGTTCTATGGCGGTTGGGATCTGAGCGCACTCTTTACCGCTCGCACAGGCAGCCCGCTTTCCGTGCTGGTGAACCGTGCCGCAGCAAACGTGCCATCAGGCCAGACGCAGAGTCAACGTGCCCACTATGTTGGCGGTGTCGATCCTTACATGGCGAACCCGAGCCCTGGTCAGTGGCTGAACCCGGCAGCATTCGTCGCACCGGCCAATGGCACCTACGGCAATGCGGGGCGCAATGCATTCCGTGGGCCTGGTTTGTGGCAGATGGATATGGGTTTGACGAAGAAAATCCGCATCAGCGAGCGGATGAATCTCGACTTGCGTGCTGAGGCCTTCAACCTATTCAATCGCGCCCAGTTTGGTAACCCCATAAACAACATTTCAAATGGGACTTTCGGACGCATTCTGATAACCGCAAATGATGGATCTACGGGCACAGGAACTTCGCGGCAGTTGCAGTTTAGCCTGCGGCTGAACTTCTAACGCTTGTAGTCGGAAGTATTGTTTTTGTTGAATTCTTCTGGCCGGACGCCAGCCTTGGCGAAGACTTTTCGTAAGGCGGCTTCCGTCGGTGGCGAGGGTTTGAAGTTGCCGAAGCGGTAGCCTTGAGCGATTGCCAGAGGCGTCCAGCCTGACTTGTTCTTCTTGTTCCAGACTTCGATTTTGGCACCGCGATCTACCAATAACTGGATTGCGGCGCCATAGTTTTTGTAAGCGGCCGAGTGCATGGCCGTTTCACCGTTCTTGTCAACGGCGTTGATGTCGTTGCCGAGATCGAGAGCAACCTTGATCGCTTCTACTACTTCTTCTTCTGTGCCGGCATCCTCGCCGGGCGAGCGTGTGCCCAGGCCTGCTGCGGCCATTAGTGGTGTCGAGCCATCAACGTTTGGAATTAGCGGGTCGGCACCGAGTGCGGCGAGTTCTCGCATCAGCTCAAAATCGGCACTCCGTGCGGCGAGCATGAAGGGAGTGGCTCCCAGCGTGTTAAGGCTGGTGAGGCCTACATTCACGCGCTTATTCATGCGGGCGTTCAGGTTTGCGCCTTTGGCTTTGAGCTTTCTTGCCAACTCGATGCTGGACATCGTTCCTGAGCCGAGTGGAGCAGGATCGTTGTCTCCGCCGCCTGATTTTCTAACGCCCGTGATGGCATGCAGGGCGGTCCAGCCGTTGGCATCAGCATTGGGGTTTGCACCATGATCGAGCAGCAGCGAAGCCAGTTCGAAATGGCCGCTCGTTACGGCCAGGTGAAGACCAGAGGTACCGGCGCGCGGGGCGGCGTTGACCTTTGGTGCATTGGGCGTAGGCTCAGTGACTTCGTTTACATCGACACCAGCACGCAGCAGAGCTTCTACTACGCCCGTTCGGCCTTCTCGTACCGAAAAGAGGAAGGGAGTGTAGCCAGTAGCCAGGCGAGTGCGGAAGTCGGCACCTTTAGCAATGAGAGCTTCGACAACCGAGGTATGACCTTCGGCAGCTGCCCACATGATTGCAGTCTGGCCGCGGCGAGGCTCTTTGAAATTCAGGTCTGCACCATGAGCCAATAGGGCTTTGACCGCATCGACCCGTCCGGTGCGGGCTGCTGTCATCAGTACTGTCTCACCGCCCGGAGACACCGTATTGGGGTCTGCACCGGCTTTGATCAGAACTTCGATCATCGGCGCACTGCCGTTGGTGCAGGCGATCGACAACGGCGTTACGCCGTACCGGTTTGCTGCCTTTGCATTTGCTCCATCGCGTAACAATATTTTTGCTGACGCAACGTCGTCCTGCAATGCGGCGGTCGGCAAATCGGTTGCGGCCATCGACAACGCGGTGAATAGAAGTGTGGAGATCATGCGAGTGAAAGTTCGGGAATTTTGCCCTTGCTGTCGGCGAAGGAGTCGATCTTCACACCTACGCGATCCAGCAGCGTAAGGTGCAGGTTGGCGAGAGGCGTGTTTTCTTTGGCGACGATGTGGCGACCGCCGGAGGGCTTGCCGCCTGCCACGATGATGGGCAGATTGGTGTGGTCGTGAATGTCTGCGTTGCTCATACCGCTGCCGTAAAGAATGCTTGCGTGGTCGAGCAAAGAGCCGTCGCCATCCGGCGTGGCCTTAAGCTTCTCCAGATAGTAAGCAAAGAGCGATACATGGAAGGCGTTGATCTTTGACACCTTGGCTAGCTTCTCTGAGTCGCCACCATTGTGTGTCAGTGGGTGATGCGATTCGGAAATGCCAATTTCGGGATAGCTGCGGTTGCTGGTCTCGCGGGCCAATTGGAAGGTCATGACCCGGGTAACGTCGCCCTGCATTGCGAGCACTTGAAGGTCAAACATCAGGCGGGCGTGATCGGCATAGGATGCTGGGACGCCCACAGGGCGGTCGAGGTCCTTCAAAGTGGATTGTCGGGTGGAAGCTTCGGCATTCTGGATGCGGCGTTCCACTTCTCTTACTGTGTCCAAATAGTCGCTGACCTTGGATCGGTCGCCGGCCCCGAGTTTCTTCTGAAGCCGGGCAATGTCTTCGCGTACCCAGTCGAGGAGGCTTGAATCCTTGCGGAGTTCCGACTTGCGATCAGCGATCGAACCGCCGTCACCGAAGAGGCGCTCAAAGGCGACTCGCGGATGCGCTTCGGCAGGAAGCGGTGAAGTGGGAGAAGCCCACGAGAGATTGTTCTGATAAACGCAGGCGTAGCCATTGTCGCACTGGCCCACGACGGTGAGTAGGTCCATAGCAAGTTCAATTGAAGGCAGTCTGGTGGCCTGGCCGATCTGCTTGGCTGCAACCTGATCGGCTGTGGTGCCGAGGTAGTAGTCGCTGCTCTCGGTCCACTTGGCGGTCGCTGCGCTGAGGAAGGCGGCGTTAGAGGTGGCGTGAGTGCCTGGGTATGCGTTCTTGAGTTCCAGGTTCTGGACGATGGAAATGTAGTCACGCACTTTTTCGAGCGGGCTGAGGCTGGAGGAGAGCTGCGTGATGCGACCGTCCTTACTGGCCGGGGTCCATTCGGGCATGTGCGCGCCCATGGGGATATAGACCGTGCTGAGACGCTTGGTGGGTGCGGCCTGAGCGCTGAGCGCAGGTACCATTGCATCGAGGAAGGGCAAGGACAGAGTTGCTCCAAGCCCCCGCAAAACGGTGCGCCGTGGAATCGATCTTTTGGAAATGATCATTGAGTTCTCCTCTGTTGGAACGGTGGACTTGCTACGATTCCAAGAATAAACGATGAGATGCGGTATTCGCTACCTTGGGCGTTTCGGACAATCTTGCGAACTGAGGCTGCATCGTAGGATTCGATGCCTCTGCCCAGCGAATAAGAAAGCAGCTTTTCGGTGAAGGTGGTGGCGAAGAGTTCGGGCCGTTGGAGCAGTGAGGCTTCGAGGCCCGCGATGCCGTCAAACTTGCTGCCATCCGGCAGGCCACCGGCGATATCGTCGCTCTGGCGCCAGCGCCCTACGGCGTCGTAATTTTCCATCGAGAAGCCGATCGGGTCCATGAGTTGGTGGCAGCCAAAGCAGGCCGGGTTCTTGCGATGCTCAGCCAGGCGCTCACGAAGCGTGAGTACTTTGCCGATGCTGCCATTTTCTTTAAGCGCCGGGACGTTCGGCGGCGGAGGTGGCGGCGGGATGCCAAGGATATTGTCGAGAATCCATTTACCGCGAATCACGGGTGAGGTGCGGGTTGCGTAGGAGGTGACCGTGAGGATGCTGCCTTGCCGCAGCAAACCGCCGCGCAAACGATCCTGGCCGAGGGCGACACGACGGTACTGGCCACCATAAATATTAGGGATGCCGTAGTGCTTGGCGAGCCGCTCGTTGAGAAACGTGTAGTCGGCTTTGAGCAGCGTGAGGATGCTTCGGTCTTCGCGCAGCACGCTGTCGAAGAAGAGCTCCGTTTCCCGGCGGAAGGCTTGACGCAAGTTGTCGTCAAAGTCTGGGAAGCCGCGCATGTCGGGGGTGACGGAATCGAGGTTGCGTAGGTGGAGCCACTGGGCGGCGAAGTTGTCGATCAGTGCCCGCGAGCGAGGGTCGGTGAGCATTCGCTTTACTTGACGGTCGAGCACAGCGGGTGTGTGCAGGGTATTGTTGGCGGCTGCGGCGAGGAGTTCGTCATCCGGGATGCTGCTCCAGAGAAAGAAGGAGAGGCGCGTGGCGAGTTGCAAGTCAGGGATGCGGTAAGCGGTTTGGGCTGGCACGCCTTCAGGATCTTGTTCTACCCGAAAGAGGAACTCGGGGCTGACCAGGACAGCGCGCAGGGCCATCTCCATTGCCGAGTCGAATGACTCTGTGGCGCGGGACTGATTGAAGAATCGCAGCGGCGCTTCAATATCGCTAGAGTTGACAGGGCGACGATAGGCCCGGCGTGAGAGCGTAAGCAAAATCGACTTGGCGCAGGCTTCGTCCTGGCTCTTACAGCTGAAGATGCGTCTGCGGCTGGGAGTGTCGCCAGGGCCTTGCGGCTGGTAGGGTCCGTTGATCGAAAGGGAATAAAGAGCTGGTGTGATGCGCGGATGGCGGTCCATGTTGAAGTGGGCCGGGTAGGGTTGGCGCTCTGTCTCAAGCAACAGTGACGGCTGCTTTGGGAAAGTGACGGCGATCTGGTGTGGGCCGGCTTTGAGGGGGAGCCTGAAGCTGAGGTGTTGGTCTACGGTCTGATGGTCGCCGCCTGATGCCGGGGGCTTCACTGTAAAGAGCTTCACCCTTTCGTTGTCGATCAGTACTTCGATTTCATGTGTGCCCCGAAGGCCTTCTACGTGTTCGTTGCGATCCCGGGCCAGGCGGATTTGGAAGTCATATTCAGCGTCGACAGGGAAGGTGTGTTTGAGGTTGGTGCCACCGCGTGTTCCGATCGGCAGTGCGTCGAATTGCTCTTCCTGAGTGAGGTCTGGGCGGAGCGTGATTGTGTCGCCTCCCGGAGATTTGGGAGCGATGCCAATAGCGAGTCGGCTGATCTTGCGGGCGGCATTGAGATAGCTTTCTAGGAGAGTAGGCGAGAGGTCGCCGACGGTCATGTTGTCGAAACCACGGCTCGATTCGTCGGCGGGCAGCATCGATGAGACATCCACGTCGAGGGCAAGCAAGTCGCGGATGGCGTTGCGGTATTCGTTTCGATTCAGGCGGCGGAAGGTATCGGTACGGCCGGGATTGGGCTTTGCTGCGGCGCTGCGATCGAGAGTGTTTTCGAGCGAACGAACGAGGGATTGGTAGCTGGCCTCATCGGGGCGGGGCAGGGACGCGGGCGGCATCTGACGGGCGCGTAGTCTGCGGACTACTTTTTCCCATTCGCCGGGATGCGCTTCGAGGCTGAGGCTTTCCAGTGAAAGGCCTGCGGTCTTGAGCTTGGAGTTGTGGCAACCCAGGCAATAGCGCTGGACGAGCTGCTCGTCAGCGGGGGCTTGCGCGCTGAGACTGGCCGCGACAAGGATGAAGGGCATGAAGCGGAATGTCGCTGGCATGATTGGACGATATCGAGGTTGGTGCTTGGGTGTCAACTACTTCAGCATACAGTGAAGCATACAGAGGAAATAATAGGCCATTTCTTGACCCGGCAGCATTTGGTTGCTAATCTATGAATGCGGGGTGGAGCAGTCTGGTAGCTCGTTGGGCTCATAACCCAAAGGTCGCATGTTCAAATCATGCCCCCGCAACCAACCTTCAGACCGGGTGTCCGCCCGTCTCCCATCCAACAAACCTCCTTTCTCGTTGTTATTGTTCCATGCGGCCCTTGCCCTAGCTCCAAGACTGGTGCAAACATACTGAAATGACCGTCCTGAAAGTTAACGGCGAGGCAATCGAAGAGTCCGCTATCCAGCAACAGATGGCAGCCATGCTGAACACAATGATGGTGGAGATGGAAGGCGAGGACCCTCTGGTTATCAGAATTCGCGCCCGCGAGTGGGCTGAAGAGAACCTGATTGAAGCTACTCTTCTGCGCCAGCTTGCCATAAAGGATCCCCAGCCGGTGGAAGGCTGCTCAGCAGAGACTGAAGTTAGCGTTCGCCTGGAGCGATTGGTGGCCCGCGTTACCTCCAAGGCTGAAGCACCACGACGCAAAGATATTGTGGCCTTTTACACGAAGCATCGCGAATCTTTCCACCAGCCAGAACGAATTCACGCTGCGCATATTGTGAAGAATGTAGACGAGAACCAGAGCGAGGAGACCGCCCTTGCCGCAATCGAGCGCGCACAAGAGGAGTTGCAGCAGGGACGACCTTTTGGCGATGTTGCCGACGAGTTTTCCGATTGTGCTGGGAAGGGTGGCGACCTTGGATTTTTCGAGAGAGGCAACATGGTTGAAGCTTTTGACGATGTAGTCTTCAACATGGACCTCCGTCAGGTGAGTGGCATTTTCCGCACTGAGTTTGGTTTTCACATCGCGACACTGCTTGAGCGCATCCCAGCTGGCATTCGCCCTTTCGCCGAGGTCTCGCCTCAGATCGAGCAACAGTTTCTCGAAGAGAAGAAGCAAGAAAAGCTGAACGAATATCTGGATCAATTGCGCATCGGTGCGGATATTCGGCGAGAGAAGAGGCCAGCGCTTTGAGCGAACTGCCCATTGTTGGATCGTGTTGCGCGCCAACCCGGCTGCGCGCTCAGCAACTTGCGGAGTCGCGGCTGGTTTCTGCCGCGCTTGCGCGGATCTCAACAGGCTCGACTGATGGCATGGTGAAACTCGACGGTGGCGCATTCCTGATGGGCACAGACGCGGATGACGCCTTTCCTTCCGATGGCGAAGGCCCGATCCGTACCGTACACGTTGATCCCTTTTACATTGACAGCAACCCTGTAACGAATCAACGTTTCGCAGAATTTGTTCAGGCCACAGGCTATAAAACGGAAGCCGAGCGAATTGGTTGGTCCTTCGTTTTTCAAGGACACATTCCAGCCGAGCGCTACAAGGATCTTGTAGATCACACTGTGCCCGGGGTGCCTTGGTGGTGTCAGGTGTGGGGATCGGACTGGACGCATCCTCTAGGCCCCGATTCGAATATCGAAGGCAAAGACGACTATCCGGTAATCCAGGTGAGCTGGAATGATGCGGTCGAATACTGCCGCTGGGCGCAAAAGCGGTTGCCTACTGAAGCCGAATGGGAATATGCAGCACGCGGTGGCCTGGAACAGAAGGCCTACCCTTGGGGCGACGAACTCACGCCCGGAGGCCAGCATCTCTGCAATATCTGGCAGGGTGAGTTTCCTCACGTCGATCTCGCCGAGGATGGCTATTCGGCAGTGGCTCCCGTTAATGCTTTTCCTCCGAATGCTTATGGGCTCAACCTGATTACCGGCAACGCCTGGGAGTGGTGCAGCGATTGGTTCGATTCCTCTTATCACGTGGCTGCGACACGTTCGAATCCGGTGGGGCCGCCGACGGGCAATGCGCGGGTGATGAAGGGCGGGTCTTACCTTTGCCACAAATCCTATTGCAACCGCTACCGCGTGGCTGCGCGCACCTCCAACACGCCGGATAGTGCCACGACTCACATGAGTTTCCGCTGCGTATTGGATAAGTAGAAGCGACTCTACATTTGCGCGAGTCGAACTGCCAGTTCCAGGGCTTTCTCAAAGCTGCCTGCGCCTGCCACTCCCTTGCCCGCAATATCAAAGGCAGTGCCGTGGTCTACAGATGTACGAATGATCGGCAGCCCAAGTGCCACGTTGACGCCACCTTCGAAATCAAGCAACTTGAGAGGGATGTGCCCCTGGTCGTGATACATGCAGACGATGGCGTCATAGCGCTTCTTTCGGACTGCCAGATAGAAAAGCGTATCCGGCGGGAATGGACCATCTACCGGCATTCCCTGCGATTGCGCCCACTCCACTGACGGGCGAATTTCCTCGATATCTTCTCTTCCAAACAAGCCATGCTCGCCGGCATGTGGGTTGAGCCCCGCTACGGCTATGCGGGGGTTTGGGATCAGCTTGGACACAGCGGCGCAGGTGAGGCTCAGAATTGTCTTGATTCTTCGTTGCTTCGTCCGTTGAATCGCCTCAGCGAGTGAACAATGCGTAGTGACGTGCGTGACGATCAGATCATCTGAAACCAGCATGATTGTCACATCCTCAACGCCGCAAACGGAGCCGATTAACTCGGTATGGCCAACGAAGCTTGGGTCCGTCATCTGCGTCGCTTCTTTGTTCATTGGCAATGTCACCATCGCGGCGATTTCTCCGGCCAGGGCAGCCTTGGCTGCCGAGATGACGTATTCACGAGCAGCGCGTCCTGATGCGGCGCTCAGAGTTCCTGGTGTTACCTCGCTGTCAGTGATCAATGCGTGGTCAATGACGTTAAGTGCATCCGGCGTGAACTCGTCGACGTGCCGGATCGTTCGGAGCGGAACTTCATAATTAAAGAGCTTGTTGTAGTGCGCGAGGGTAGTGAGGTCACCATAGGCCACAATCGGAACGCGAATGCGGCCCTCCCTGTAAGCCTTTAGGAGCACCTCTGGCCCAATCCCGCTCGAATCCCCAACTGTGACTCCAAACACTTTGCTCATAGTTTCTCTTTCAATCGCCGCAGCAGATCCGGTTTTCCAAAGCCACCCGCCTTAGTAATCCAATACATTCCATGTGATTTCGAAACGGGTAATCCTGGCAAGATCTCTCCGCAGGAATCGAAATCCATGGCTCCAAGCGCCTGGTGAATCCCGTATGCCGTATCGCCGCCAAATATGATGATCGCCTGAAAACGTGAACTTGTCAGCAGCGCTTTAACCTGCGATCCGAGCCGTTTGGCACGGTCCAGCCCCTCTTCAAAACCTTCATATTTGAATCGAACCCAATTTTCGTCGCAGTGATGATTCGATATCTGGTCTGCCGACGCCGGATGTAGGCTTCCGTTAATGACAAGACAGCGCATATGTAAAGGAATCGCTAGCTTGGTGGGGTGTTGCGAGTACTCCTCGGCAAGAGCCCCAGCGATTGCGGCCGGGCCGGCAACAATCACTGGCCTCGGGTCCTCCAGAATCTGTCGAGCCGCCGCGCGAATGTCTGCGTCGGTTTCCCCATCGATCACGATTGCTTCTATCGAACCAAGACAGGCATGGATTGAACTGGAACTGAGCGGATTCAGTTTGTCTTGACCCATCGGCGTTTTATGCACGGGGATGCCGTCCACCAGTAATTCTCGATTGCGGACTGTTCTGCCCAAAGCAGGGTAGGCGGGCACAAAGACGATTCTGCGATCAGGGAATACTTTTGCCAGTGCGCCAAGTTCTGCGCCGATATTGCCGCGTAACGTAGAATCGGTCTTCTTGTAAATCAATTTCTGGTCGATGCCTCTCGCAAGAGTTTCCACTCGCAAGGCGGCTTCAGGCCCGCTCAGATGCCGCGTTTCTGTGTCGAAAACACAGATTCCGCCAGGACTGGAAGCGAGCCTCGTTGTGACGCGAGTCTCCAGTCCCATGGCGGCAAATTTCGAGCCGACTTCGAGCGCTCCGGTGAGGTCGTCAGCAATCGCGAAAATCGAAGAGTGATCCAAGTGATTTCTTACAGCCTACAAGACTTGCCTAATTCCTCTTGGTGAAACAGAATTATGAGTGCATGAACATCAGCCTATTTCTGTTCTTTGGGACTGCCATTACTCTCCTGGCACAGGATGGCTTTGTGCGAGACGTACAGCCACTGCTGAAGCAGTATTGCCTTGGTTGCCACTCCACGGCCCGGCACATGGGAGATCTCGACCTCGAACGATTCACATCGAATGCAGAAGTTCTCAAGCACACCAAAGTCTTGCAGAGTGTGGTTGAACAGGTCTCAATTGGTGAGATGCCCCCGAAGGGCATGCCTCAGCCTTCGGCGGCAGAGCGCACGCGATTGCTCGATTGGGTTCGTTCGGCGTTGCGCCAAGCTGCAATCGCCAAGGCTGGAGATCCCGGGCCCGTTGTCCTTCGAAGACTAAACAACGCAGAGTACACCTACACAATTCGCGACCTCACCGGAGTGTCGACACTGGAACCAACCAAAGAATTTCCTGCCGACGGGGCTGCTGGCGAGGGCTTCACGAACACGGGCAACTCGCTAGTGATGTCGCCATCGTTGGTTACAAAGTATCTCGACGCCGCCAAACAAATTTCAAGCCATGCTGTTCTTCTGCCGGATGGCATCCGCTTCTCTGCCTCTACTTCGCGACGTGATTGGGCGAGCGAAACCTTGAACGAGATCCGCTCTTTCTACAACGAATTCACCGAGGCCGGTGGAGTTGAAACAGTGACTCAGCAAGGCATTGCACTGGACAAGAATCGTGGCGGCACCCTGCCACTCAAAAAGTACCTCAGTGCTTCCCTTGCTGTTCGAACTGGCAAAAGCCTGGAGAGCGTAGCGCGCGAACAAGGATTGAAAGCGAAGTATCTGGGTCTTCTTGTTCAGCTCATGACGTCAACAAAGCCATCACCTTTGCTGGAAGGCATCCGCCGGAGGTGGCGCGCCGCGCAGGTTGCAGATGTGCCCGCAATTGCGAACGAAATTGAAGAGTGGCAACAGACCTTGTGGAAGTTCAGCAGTGTCGGTCATATCGGGAAACTCGATGGTCCCAAGGCATGGATGGAACCAGTTACACCCATCGTTTCGCGGCAGGAATTCCGCACCAAACTGACTCCGCCCACCGGCAGCAATGAGGTGAAGGTCTTTCTGGTTGCCGGGGACGCCGGTGATGGAAGCGCTAGCGACAATGTGATCTGGCAAGAACCTCGCATCACGATCCCGGGCCGTCCGCCCGTGCGGCTGCGCGATATCCGGGCACTTGCAGGCACGCTCTTGAAGCAACGCGAGCTTATCTCTTCTGCAACGGAGCAAACCCTCAATGCTGCCGCTGGCCTCGATTCCTCCGATGTCGATCCAGCGGCCAGAAAAGCCTGGTTCGATTATCTTGGGCTTGGGAGCAACAACTCGCTGAAGCTCGACTATCTTTCGAGCAAGATCGAAAAGTCGGGAACATTCACATTCATACAAGGTTGGGGAGGAGGCAAGACTCCGTCGTTGCTAGCTAATTCCGGGGACCAACAAGTACGCATCCCCGGCGTAATGAAGCCTCATGCGGTTGCGATGCTGCCTACATCGACGCATTACGCTGCTACTGGCTGGCTCAGTCCAATTGCAGGAGCATTGCGAATCGATGGGATGATCACTCCAGCGCACGCCGAGTGCGGCAATGGGGTCGTATGGTCACTGGAACTACGGCGTGGCGGAACTCGTCAACGTCTGGCAGAAGGTAAAGCTCGCGGTGCGGGGACGTCGGTGCGGGTCGGTCCATTTGAGAAAGTTTCGGTGCGTCCAGGCGACCTCGTATCTATCCTCATCGGCCCCAATGACGGCAATGCCTCATGTGACCTTATGGATCTGGAGCTCAATCTCTCGGGCGGCGGCAAGGATTGGTCCCTGACTCGCGATGTCTCAAGCTCTGTACTCTCCGCCAACCCTCACGCCGATGCATCTGGTAGCGAAGGCATTTGGCATTTCTATAGTGAGCCAGTGGCTGGTGCTGGAAGTGGCACTGTCATCCCGAAAGGATCTCTGCTCGCCCGATGGCAGGCAGCAGAGGAGCCGAGCGAAAAGCGTCAGTTGGCGGATGCCCTTCGGAAGCTGCTGACTTCTTCTCCTCCCGCAGCCAATAGTCCTGACGGGGCTTTATTCCGTCAACTTACATCGCTTGCCGGGCCGCTATTCGCTGGGGTGACAGGGGGCTCCGAATCGTCGCCATGGGGACTGGATCCTGCTCTCTTTGATGGCGAGAACCTGCGCATCAAAGCACCGTCGGTGGTTGAGTTTCAACTCCCCGCAGATCTCGTTGCTGATGCCGAGTTTAATGTTGAAGGGATTCTCGATCCTGTTGCTGGTGCTGAAGGTAGTGTGCAACTGCAGGTCCTCGATGCCCCTCCTGCTGTGGTCTCCGGTTTGAGGCCGAGTGGCACTTCGGTGCGTACGGCAGATGGCACCTGGACTTCGAATAATCAGAAGGTCGCTTATGCGATGCCGGTTGTCGTAAACGACGGCAGTGCGGCTCGCCGCCGAATCGAAAGCACTTTCAAAGAATTCCGCCAGATCTTTCCCGCCTCTCTTTGCTACAGCAAGATTGTTCCGGTAGATGAAGTGGTTACTCTAACGCTCTATCACCGTGAAGATGAAGATCTGGCGCGCCTGTTGCTGAGTGATTCCGAGAAAGCGAAACTCAACCGCCTCTGGGCAGAACTCTATTTTGTAAGCAGATCGCCGCTCATGCAGGTCGACGTCTTTGAACAGTTGTGGCAGTATGCGACCCAGGACGCAGATCCTTCCAAGTTCGAGCCGCTTCGCAAGCCAATCAATGATCGCGCCGCCGCCTTTAGGGGCGAGCTTGTGGCCGCAGAGCCGAAACACCTCGATGCGCTCATCGACTTCGCCAATCGCGCCTATCGTCGTCCTATCACCGGAACTGAAAAGGATGAGCTGCGGTCTCTCTATTCGCGATTGCGTCAGCAGGATTTACCCCACGATGATGCCCTGCGCCTTGTCCTGGCCCGTGTGCTGGTTTCACCTGACTATCTCTATCGAACCGAGAAGGCTGCTCTGGCAAAGCTGCAAGCGCCGGTCTCGGATTGGGAGCTTGCCAGCCGGCTCAGTTACTTTCTGTGGTCTTCGCAACCCGATGCGGAACTACGTGCGGCTGCTACCGCTGGCAAGCTACGCACCGCCGAAGGTTTGACCACCCAAGCGCGCCGTATGTTGAAAGACCCTCGCGTGCGGCGCATGGCTACGGAGTTTGGCGCATCGTGGCTCCACATTCGAGACTTCGACACGCTTGACGAGAAGAGCGAGCGGCACTTCCCAACCTTCAAAGTTTTGAGAGCCGACATGTATGAAGAATCCATTCAATTTTTCACCGACTTCTTCAAATCCAACCGCACCGTTTTGAGTCTGCTCGATGCCGATCATACTTTCCTGAATGAGGCGCTGGCAAAGCACTATGGCATCGAAACAGTGCAAGGGCCGGAATGGCGCCGGGTAGATGGAATGAAATCGCTCTCTCGAGGTGGAGTGCTTGGCTTTTCCACAACCCTGGCGAAGCAATCTGGTGCTTCTCGTACCAGTCCGATTCTGCGAGGCAACTGGGTAGCCGAAGTCCTGCTTGGAGACAAACTCCCTCGGCCGCCGAAGGACGTCCCGCAGTTGCCAGAGGACGAGGCCAATCTCGTTTTAACCATGCGCGAATTGACAGAAAAGCACACCTCCGATGTGCGCTGTTCCACTTGTCACAAGCGCATCGATCCCTATGGCTATGCGCTGGAAGAGTTCGACGCAATTGGCCGTCGTCGTGACAAAGATCTGGGTGGCCGTGCAATCCACACGAAGACAAAGGTGATGGATGGCACAGAGATCGAAGGGCTCGCGGGCCTGCGTCAATACTTGTTGACCAAGGGCCGCAATGCGTTTGCCAGGCAGTTCAGCCGTAAGCTTCTGGGCTTTGCGCTGGGGCGTGCGGTTCAGCTTTCTGACGAGCCCCTACTGGATACCCTTGCGGCGGCCGACTACCCGATTGGTTCTGTAGTTGAGATGATTGTGAAGAGCCGCCAGTTTAGAGAGATTCGCGGGCGCGAAGCAGCGCCAGAGGAATAAGAAACATGATCAAGACCCAGAAGCATCAATTTTCTCGTCGCCGTTTGCTGCGTGGCCTCGGCGTCTCGATGGCCTTGCCGTGGCTGGAGTCAGTCCCGGTTTGGGGCGATGAAAAGCCGTCTAGCGAAGCGCCTGTAAGGCTAGGCGTCCTCTTCTCGGGTAACGGCTTTCATAGCAAGGAGTGGTGGGCCAAGGGTGAAGGCAAGCAGTTGGAATTGGGGCATGTGCTATCGCCGCTTAAGGGCCTTGAGGAGAAAATGCTCGTCGTTCGAGGGCTCTTTAATGCCGAAGCACTCAAGGGCAATATCCACAGCTCTCAGACTGGCAACCTTCTCTCTGGA
>JBKJUN010000159.1:0-1392 GCA_046590555.1 Bryobacter sp.
TGCGCGCCTTGTATGGAGAAGGCGCGCAGGCTACTGATTCGATCGCGTAGCCTCGCGAATAAGACACCAAAGTCCGCGCCCTCGCCGCCCTTCAACTCTGTCGGAGTCAGAAACTCAACTCTGACTCGTGATACGGTCTGGGCGGGGGGCCTGAGATCTAGGATCACCCGTTCCGCCTCCACCCAGGCATGGTCAAAGAGGTGCACGGTAAAGGGCACTTCTTCTCCGGCCCGAAAGCTGCGCCCATCGAGACTGCGTGTGCGCAATACATAAGGCCGCGGCGGATCTTTCAGGCCACTGGGCCCTGCGCTGGCTGGCGCAAAGAGGTGCTGATAGAGTTCCGGTCGCTCTTCGAAAAGCTCCCGTCCAAACTGCCCCCGGATCAGATTCGCGGCACCGTGTGCACCAAAAGAAATCGGGCTCTTCGCAACCAGCCGAAGCTGAGCAACGAAGAGCCCGAATCGATGATCCACTTTAGAAAATGAACTTGGCACCAAGTTGGATTTTACGCGAACCGCTGATCACGTTGTCGCGAATTCGTCCAAAGGTGGTGGATGCCACGTTCGCAGTGGGAAAGCCGAAGGTTGGCGTATTGGTCAGATTCGTCATGTCAGCACGAACTTCCATCTTGAAGCGCTCGGTTAAGGCAACGCGCTTGAGGAAGGATGAATCCATGTTGAACGAGCCAGGCCCATAGAAGCGATTGCGGCCGGAACTGCCGTTCGATCCCGCTGCCGGGTTAGAGAATGCAGCAACTTCTTCAGGCGAGAAATACCACTTCAAGCCGTCCGCCCGCTGCGTCACCGTGCCGGCACCATCGCACTTGTTGCAATCTGCCGTCGCACCAACTACGTTGCCGAATGAGTTGAAGCCCGAGTAGACAGTAAAGGGACGACCACTCGTCAGCGTCATCAGCCCGGCCAACTGCCACTCACCAACGATGCTGTTCAAGACACGACCGGCGTTGCCGGCAAAGCGTCGGCCCTTGCCAAAGGGCAATTCGTATATCCAGTAGCTCTGGATGGTGTGGCGGCGATCGAAATCGCTCGGAGCGTAATTGCCGCGGCGATTGTTGATGTCAAAGGGTGTCGACGAGCCACTCTGGTTCACTCCAGTTCCGACCACAGTGAAAGCCGGGTCGAAGCTGCGCGTATCGAGCGACTTGGCCCATGTGTAGCTGAGCTGCGCTGTCAGGCCACCGGCCATGCGGCGATCCACCTGCATCTGAAGTCCATGATAGGTCGAGAAGTCGTTTGAGTCGATGACGTTTACGCCATTGGCAAATTGCGGATAGGGAATGAAGAAGTTCGCCCCAAGGCCTGCCGATTGCGCAAGCGGCACTCCGCCCACCAGACGGCGGGAGAGGTCTTGGGCAATGATCGCTACCGAGTT
>JBKJUN010000599.1:0-4988 GCA_046590555.1 Bryobacter sp.
CCTTTGACATCTCGCTGAATACCCGCCTTGAACTTCAAATCCTGATAAGCCGTCCGCGCAAAATTGCTCGACAACTCGGCCGTGGAACCCTTCCGCATCACCAAAACGTTGAGCGGATCTCCAGAGCTTTGAAAGGCCGTCTGCAGGCCCTGGACCAGCGCCAGCACGCTCAGCAGCACAGCCACCGTCAGGCCAACGCCCAGTGCGGTCATCAGAGTCGTCGTTCGTCGCACCACCAGGTTGCGAATGTTGTAAGAAAGTGGAATCGCCATGTGCCCTTAACCCGAGTACTTCAACGTGTCGAGAATATTCGTCCGCGCCGCATTCATCGCCGGCACAAACGAAGAAATCAGAGCCACCACAACTGAGAAGCCGAGAATGAACACAACCGTCGGCGGCGTCAGGCTGAGGTTCTTGAACTGTGCGATGAACCCTCCCGCATTGGCAGCCACACCAGCAGCGAGCCCGCTAGCCACCAAGCAACCCAGCGCAGCACCCACCAACGACAACACAACCGCCTCACCAAGAATGAGAAACAGAATCCCCCCATTGGTAAAGCCAATTGTTTTCATCACACCCACCTCGCGCACGCGCTCTCTCACCGCCATCGCCATCGTATTGGCCGACACCAACAAAATCGTAAACGTCACTGCCCCGCAGATCACCAGCAGAAAGACCTTCACGTTCCCGAGAAACGATACAAAGCTCAATGCAAATGCCGCTTCAGTCTCTGTCCGCGTCTGCACTGGTGCGTTCTTAAACAACTCATCCACATTACGCTGCACTGCACTCACGTCGTCTTTTGATCGGGCCAGTATGTTGAATATGCCGGCAAAATCACGTCTCCCAGCAGGCAGGCTCTGGTAGAGATACTCGAGGTTGAAGAACAGGGTTTCATCGGCGAAAGGGTCTTCAAAGATCCCGCGCACCATCAACTCTTTGTCACCCGGAAATATGTCGCCCTTTAAGACCAACCGCTCCCCCAGCTTGATCCCAAGTTTGTCTGCTAACCTCTTGCCCACCAGGCAAGCCGTGCGCTCCTTAAGAAATGCCTGCTTCTGGTCATCGGGCAATACAAGATCTTTCTGTACCTTGAAGAAATCCTCCGGCTCTACAGCAAACCGCGCAAAGTTATTGCGCTGGTCAGCCGCCTGATTCTTATACGTGCCGCCAAACCACATTGATATGTAGAGGTCCTGAACCCCAGGCACAGCCTTGATCTTTTGCTTGTAAGAAGCAGGCATAATCACCGTAAGTGAAATCCGGTTGCGGGTAATTAACCGCAGAGCCTGCGACGGAGTTGGGTCCTCAAAATACAAAGCGTTGTACATCGCAAACAAAACACCCAGCAGCGTAAACGACATCGTTACCGAGAGGATCGTCAGAATGCTGCGGCGTTTGCTTCGAAGCGAGTTCTTGAAGATCAATGGCAGGAGTCGCAGCATGTTCTTCAGTGTAAACGCAATTCTTTCGCTATTTGTTCGCAGAATCTAAATCGTTCCAGCCACCCCAGGCTTGGGTCCAGCCCTTGGTCTTGAACCTCCAGAACAGATGCAATCCGAGTCCCAACAGAAACGCCATCACAAGCGACAAGCCAAAATAGGGAGCCTGCCAGTAATTCCAACAAACAAACAGGATCACAGCCCACTTCAGCAACCGTAACCACACCGGCTGCGCCTTCTTCGAAAGGGCAACTCTCATTTCCCGCTTTAAAATCGCGCCGATCACAACCCGAACATACCAGATTGGTTGTAGTCTGTTAGACACTCGCAAGGAATATCTCATGAGCGTCAAACACACACCCTACGTCCCCGAAAACATGAAGATGAAAGAGTTCTCCTGGGCCGCCCTCGCCCTGGGACTCGTGATGACCGTCATCTTAGGCGCAGCCAATGCCTACCTCGGTCTCCGCGCCGGCATCACCATCGCCGCCACTTACCCCGCCGCAGTCATCGGCATGGCCGTCATCCGGATGTGGCGAGGCACCATCCTCGAAGAAAATATCGCCCGCACCGCTGGCTCCATCGGCGAAAGCGTCGCCGCTGGCGCGATCTTCACTCTCCCCGCCTTCGTCATCGCAAAAGTATGGCCCACCTTCAGCGGCCCGGAGGCGTACTGGAAGTCCACCGTGCTGATGATCATCGGTAGCCTCCTCGGCGTCCTCTTCGTCAGCCTCGTCCGCCGCGCCCTCGTCGAAGACCCCGAACTCCCCTTCCCAGAATCCGTCGCTGCGAGTGAGATCCACAAGGCAGGCCAGCAAGGCTCCGGCGCGGCAAACTTCCTCTTCTGGAACATCGGCACCGGCGGTCTGGTCTACCTGATGGGCGTCTTCAAGTTTTTCGCCGTCGACAAAGAGTTCTTCATCCACGTCGGCCAACTCGGCAAGAGCCTCCTCCGGCTCGGCCCCGCAGGTAGCACCCAAACCGTCCCGGTCGGCGCAACCACGATGATCGCAGGCCCCACAGTCAGCCCTGCCTACATTGGCGTCGGCTACATCATCGGCCCCAAACTCGCTGCCCTGCAATTCTCCGGCGGCGTTATCGCCTGGGGCATCTTCGTACCACTCCTGCTCTACATCCTTGGCCCCAACATCCAGCAGTACCTGCCGGCCAACGCAACCGACGAAAGCTGGGTTGGCTTGGCCAATGCCGTCTGGCGATACATCGTCCGGCCGATCGCCATCGGCGGCATGCTGGTGGGCGCTGCCTACACAATGTTCAAGATGCGCAAGAACCTCTCGGTAGGCCTCCAGCGTGCCTTCGGTGAACTCACCGGCCCCAAGGTCGACCTTGAAAAGCTCAACCGCACAGAACGCTACATGAGCTCCAAAGTCGTCCTCATGTTAATCGGTGTCCTCTTCGCCGTCATGTGCGTCCTCTATACCTACTTAGCCGATTCCATCGGAGGCGGCGTCACCGCAGCCATCGTTATGATCGTCGTCGGCTTCTTCTTCGCAACGATCTCGGGCTTCCTCGTCGGAGTAATAGGTTCCTCTAACAACCCCATCTCCGGCCTTACACTATCGACACTCATCATCGCCGCCCTGCTCATGGTCGCCCTCGGCGTCACCGGGCCACAGGGCGTCACCGCCGTCCTCGGCGTCGCAAGCGTCGTCTGCGTCAGCTCAGCCGTAGCCGGTGAACTCCTGCAAGACTTCAAAGTTGGCTGGATCCTCGGCGGCACACCACGCACTATCCAGCTTGTAGAACTTGTAGCGGTGATCGTAGCCAGTGCTGCCATGTACTGGCCGCTCTGGATCCTGAACGAAGGCAACCTCAAAGCAGGCGGCCTCGGCTTCGGCGACAAGGCCCTGCCCGCTCCACAAGCCGGCCTTATGGCCTCACTCGCGCAAGGCATCGTCGGCGGAGAAATGGCTTGGCCTCTAATCCTCGTCGGCATCGCCTTCGGTATCGCTCTCATCATGGTGCAAGTTAAGAGCCCGATGCTCGTCAGCGTCGGCATGTACCTTCCTTTCGCGACAACGTTTTCGATCTTCATCGGTGGCCTCCTGCGCTGGCTCAGCGACACCATCGCCGAGCGCCGCGGCCTCAACGAAGCGCAAAGAGCAAGAGTAGAAAACGCCGGCGTCCTAGTCTCTTCAGGCCTCATCGCCGGCGAAGCCCTCTGCGGCCTCATCACGGCATATCTCGCCTGGCAGGAAATCAAAACCTGGGAATTCACCCCAGACCCCAGCTTTGCCCTTGGCCTCGTCGTAATCGGCCTCTTAGGGCTGCTGTTGATCAGAATTCCGCTCGGCGCAGCAGGCCGGCCTGAAGATCCCGCACCGCCGACAGCTATGATGTAGAGTTGACACGAATTTCTACTACGCATCCCCTGCCCAGTGGCACCAATTGGTCCACCATCTACACCGGTGTAGCCCTAACTACCATGGCGACGCTGTTGCTTGAGCTCACCCTCACCCGCATCTACAGCGTCATTTTCTACTATCACTTTGCCTTCCTCGCGATCTCGGTGGCCCTCTTCGGCCTCGGCGCGGGCGGCGTCTTCTCCTACGTCGTAAGCGGCTGGTCAGGCACTCTCTACCAGAAGCTCGGTCGCCTCGCCGCCTTCAACAGCATCTCGGTCATCGCCTCCCTCATCTTCCTGCTCACCCGAAAGGGCACCCCCGGTAATCTTGAACTGGTAGTCATCTACTTTTTCTCGGCTCTTCCATTCCTGCTCGCTGGCGCAATCGTCTCGCTAGTTATCTCAGAAACCATTGACCGAATCGAACGTGTCTACTTCTTCGATCTCCTCGGTGCGGCCGGCGGCTGCCTATTGCTCATCCCCCTCCTCGATACCTTCGGTGGTCCCAACACCGTCATCGCCGTCGCCGTGCTCTTCGCTACTACTTCTGCGATCTGGTACAACCTCGCCAAGCAACACAGCGGCCGCGTAGCGGCAGTCGCATTGGCACTCGCCCTCACTGCCCTCTTCGTCTTCAACATGCGGCTCGACTGGATCGACATCCGTTACGCCAAGGGCTCCACTCTTGCCAACGAAATCTTCGTGAAGTGGAATAGCTTCTCTCGCATCGCTGTCTCGAAAGAAGGCGGCACCGGGCTCCCCAATATCGTCATTGACGCCGACGCAGCCACCGGCATCTTCACCCAGGATCACGACAAGCTCACCGACGAAGCCCGCAAGAACATCCTCAAAGGCGGCCCCGCCCTTGCCTACAAATTGAAGCCCGGCGCAAAGGCCCTCATCATCGGGCCTGGAGGCGGTTGGGACGTCTCGCGCGCCCTCGTCAGCGGCAGCAAAGACATCACTGGCGTCGAGATCAACCCCATCATCGCCACCACTGTCATGCGAGAGAAGTTCCCCGCACTCAGCCACAACCTTTACCTGCGTCCCGAAATCCGCATCTTCGTAGAAGACGGCCGCAGCTTCGTCCGCCGCAGTTCCGAAAAGTATCAGGTCATCCAGGCGACGCTCGTCGATACGTGGGCCTCCACTGCCGCCGGTGCCTTTAGCCTCAGCGAGAA
>JBKJUN010000627.1:0-2800 GCA_046590555.1 Bryobacter sp.
AAACTAGCCGCAATCTCAAACCCGTTCAAATCCGTCCGGTGAAAAACAATCCCGGTGCCTGCCGGTGCCGACAAAATCCGGACACTCGAAGGGACCCCATGGTGCAGCCCGATACCATGCGTGGCAACGGGGCGCTGAATAGTGGTTTCAAACTGCAATGTGAACCTCCAAAGCCGGAGTGCACTGCTCAAATACAAACTTCAATTCAATACTGTAACAAGTCTATGGAAAACTGTAAACTATTGATTTGTAAAACCTTGTAAGCCGAAAATCGTGTCTAAATCACCACACAGCCTAAGGCGAAACGTGTCCCGAATACACCACACTTCATGAACGTGAACCCGAGTATGATGATAATATCGCCATGGCCGACCTCGACTTCTCCACTCCCCGCCTCTTCCTCATCGATTCCTTCGGCTTCATTTTCCGCGCCTACCACGCCCGCGCCCGCTCCGCTGCTCCACCGATGCGCACCTCCCGAGGCTCCTCTACCGAGGCCGTGTACATTTTTCACAACATGCTTCGTCGGTTGCTTTCAATCTATAAGCCTGAGTATATAGTCGCCGTCTACGAGAGTTTCGGCCCCACTTTCCGCGAACAGGAATTCGCCGCCTACAAGGCGACACGCACTGAAACGCCTCCCGATCTTATCGAGCAGATCCCTCACTGCAAGTCAGTCCTTGAAGCCATGAGCATCCCCGTTCTTCAGGCCGAAGGCTTCGAGGCCGACGACCTCATCGGAACCCTCGCACGCCTGGGTACCGCAGCCGGTGTTGAAGTCGTCATTGTCTCAAGTGACAAGGACATGCTCCAACTCGTCAACGGCAACGTCAAAATGCTCAACCCCATGAAGGACGACACTTTGTACGACGCCGAAAAGACCAAAGAATTCATGGGAGTCCCGCCCAGTCAGGTCGCCGATCTACTAGCCATCAAAGGAGACAAGGTCGACAACATACCAGGCGCTCCCGGCATCGGCGACAAAGGCGCAGTCGAACTCCTCGAGAAATTTGGCTCAGTCGAAGCCGCGCTAGACCGCGCCGCAGAAGTTGAAAAGAAAAAGATGCGCGAGATCCTGATCGAATTCCGAGACCAGATCCTCCTCTCAAAACGACTCGCGACGATCCACTGCGAAGTTCCCATTGAATGGACTCTCGAAGACGCCGCTGCCAAGCCGCCAGACCCCAATCTACTCCGCGCCGTCTATCAAGAGATGGAATTCTTTAGTCTCCTGAAGCAACTCGAGCCCGAGACCGCCACTTCTTCCGACATTCCTGAACTCAGCTACGAAGATTTCCTGAATGACCTCACTGGCCCTTACGCCATCTCTGGCAATCGAGTAGCCGCCGCTCATGGCCAGGCTGAAATTACGGGCCCGCTCCCCATCAATCCGCAAATCGTTTACGATGCCAAAGCCAATCCCACCGAACATATGGCCGAAGACATCAAGCTTCTCGGATTCCTCCTGGATGCCGACCCGAGCGCTGTCTCACTCGACACTCTCGCCCAACGTCACCTTCACACTCGACCCGCCGACAATGCCGTAGCTATCTGGCAGATCCGCGAAACAATCAAACCCAAAATTGAAGAACGCAATCTGTGGCAAGTCTGGGAGACAATCGAAAAACCACTCATCCCGGTCCTGGATCAAATGGAAAAGACCGGCATCCTCATCGACCGCGACATCCTCGGCCTTATGTCCAAAGACTTCGAAGCTCAACTACAGGTACTCACCGATGAGATCTACCAACTCGCCGGCCACCCCTTCAACATCAACTCGCCCCAACAACTTGGAGTCATCCTATTCGAAGAGCTCCACCTGCCAACGCCAGGCAAGACCGCCAAAACCAAGAGCTACTCTACCGCTGCCGACGTGCTCGAAGCGTTGGCGCTAGATCACCCGATCGCAAAGAAAGTCCTCGAATACCGGCAGCTTTCAAAACTGAAGAGCACCTACATTGATGCTCTTCCGTTATTGATCCATGAGGACACAGGCCGCGTTCACACCACTTTTAACCAGACTGGAGCCGCCACTGGTCGACTCTCTTCCACTGACCCGAATCTCCAGAACATTCCAATCCGTACCTCCCAGGGCAAGGCCATCCGAGCCGCCTTTATCCCAGAACCTGGCTGGACTCTCGTAGTTGCCGACTATTCTCAAATCGAACTCCGCCTCCTAGCTCACATGTCGAAGGACAAGGTTCTGGTCGAAGCCTTCCGCAACAACGAAGACATCCACACTCGCACTGCCAGCGAAGTTTTCGGAATCCCGCCTCTGATGGTCACCTCTGAGCAGCGCCGTAATGCAAAGGCCGTCAACTTCGGCATCGTTTACGGTCAAACCGGCTTCGGCCTCGCCGCTCAACTCGGCATCCCGCGATTTGAAGCCGAGCAATACATCAAACTCTTCTTCGAGAGATACTCGGGAGTCAAACGTTTCATTGAAGCGACGATAGTCGACTGCCGCAAGACCGGTATGTCAAAAACTCTCTTTGGCCGCGAGCGTCCGATCCCCGACATCCAGTCCAAGAATCCGAATGCTCGCAACTTCGCCGAGCGAACCGCCGTCAACACTCCGCTCCAGGGCACCGCCGCAGACCTGATCAAGCTGGCCATGATCGAACTCGATAAGATCCTTAGGGCCGATCAATGGAAAGCTCGCCTCTTATTGCAGGTTCACGACGAACTAGTGCTCGAGGCCCCTCCTGATGAAGTCGAGCCTCTCCGCAAGTTAGTCAAAGAAAAAATGGAAAACGTTTTCCAACTTTCAGTGCCGCTTTTGGTCGAAACCGGTTCCGGC
>JBKJUN010000836.1:0-4654 GCA_046590555.1 Bryobacter sp.
TCTTTCTTCTACTACGGAACCGATGAGCATTACCTTAATTATCTCGCCCGGTTTGTCAAGCCGGGGGGGCGTAATTGCCATTGCCCAAGCCGGACTAATGCGCGAGTTTGATCATCAGGTTCCTGCTGCCCTCAAGGCCTGGTGGGAGCCAGGCATGTCTGGCCTGCATTCCGCAGCATGGTGGCGCCAGCACTGGGAGCGAACGGGAATCCTGGATATTGATCGTGCCGATTCCATGCCCGAAGGCTGGCAGTCATGGGTTCAATGGCAAGAAGCGGTAGCCCCGGACAATCACGTCGAGTTGGATGCGATCAAAGCCGATCAAGGCGACTATATCGGATACGTGCGCGTTACTGGACGACGGCGCGCTGACGTCGAATTGCTTGACCCCATCGAATCGATGTCTGTACCTCCGAATTACGTTTCACAACCCCTGCTTCGACCCGGGCAGTAGTCTGTGACACGCGATAACATTGTGCCTCCAAGCCTTAAACCGGCTGCCTGATATTCTTAAGCGGCGCATGGGCCGGGAGCGCGCAGGCAAAGAGCGGAGGGCAAACGATTACACGGGAAAAGCGGATCTTGTTCGCCACGCTCGGGTCTTTGGGGGATCTTTATCCCTATCTTGCCGTGGCTAGGGAGATGCAACGCAGAGGCCATCAGGCGACAATATTGACCAGTTCGCAGCATCGGTCTCGCGTTGAACCAAGCGGCATACGTTTTTTACAGGTAGCGCCAGATTTTGATTTCAGCGACAAAACATTTCAGAGGCGGGCGACAGATGAGATGACCGGGGGGCGCTATATGCTCCGGGACGTCATGCTTCCACCTATTCGCACGAACTACGACAATCTGCTTCAGGCAGCCTCTGAGGCGGATCTTCTGGTAACCCAAATGCTGGCTTTTGCCGGTCCGCTAGTGGCAGAAAAAACCGGGATTCCCTGGGTCTCCACAGTGCTGGCACCTCTTTCGTTCTTCTCTTCCCGGGACTCACCGATTCTCGCTGCGCGCCTCCGAACGGTGCGGGAAACCGCCCCTTGGCTGAACGCTTTCATTAACCGAGTTGCGCGGTCCACCACGCAATCATGGAACGAACCTGTCTATCGACTTCGACGCGAACTTGGGCTCCCTGAGTGCCGCGAACCGATCTATGAAGGGCAGCACTCCCCTACTCGTGTGCTTGCGATGTTTTTCCAGTGTTACCGGAGGCGCAGACCGACTGGCCTGCGCAGACCCGGATCAGTGGTTTTCCACTCTGGGATGAGGCTGCGGAAAGTGCGACTGTGCCTGCAGAGCTCGATCAATTTCTGGCAACTGGCCCCGCGCCGGTGGTGTTCACGCTGGGATCTTCGGCGGTCCTAAATTCCGGCCGATTCTATGAAGAGAGTGCCGAGGCAGCCCGTCAATTGGGAGTTCGCGCGGTTATGCTCGATGGCGAAGGAGGAGCCGGATCACTGATCGATCGGGACATTCTGCGCCTGGCATACGCGCCACATTCGTATCTCTTCGGAAGAGCATGTGCAATCGTTCATTCAGGAGGCATCGGAACGTGTGCGCGCGCAATGTGCGCCGGCCGGCCAATGCTGGTTGTGCCCTTTGCCTACGATCAGCCGGACAACGCAGCGCGGCTGGTTCGACTCGGCGGCGCCCGGACCATCGGTGCCTCATCGTTTACCGCCGCCAGTTCAGTGAGGGAGCTTCGAAAACTCTTAAACGACCCGCTGTATCAAACCAATGCAGATCGCATTGCTCGCATTGTGGAGATCGAAGACGGCGTCGGGGTTGCGTGCGACGCATTGGAGCAGCACCTTTGAGGCTAAGCTGATGCGCAGAGTTCAGTTGTTTGAGTTTCTGGATCAATCGTGGCTGCCGGGCAGGCTTCGCGAGGCCGCAACCAGGTACATCAATGCGGCTCACGCCACTACTCCGTTTCCAGCGCTCTGGGCGGCGATTCTGGCCCGGATTCTTGAGCAATGCCGGATTGACCGGATTGTCGATCTCGGTTCCGGCAGCGGCGGCCCAATGGAACTGGTGTTGGTAGAACTGGCGAAGCGGGGACAGACGCCGCAGGTTACTCTGACAGATCTGTATCCGCTGCCAACGGCTTCAATTTCTTCAACCGCTTCGATCCATTACTGGCCGGAGCCCGTATCCGCTGCAAATGTGCCGCGGCAACTCCAGGGCTTGCGCACTCTTTTCTTGACCTTTCACCATTTTGCTCCGCCCCTGGCACGAGCAGTTCTGCGGGACGCGTTCAGCCAACGGCAAGCCATCTGTATCTTTGAGGCTACGTCGCCAACAGTGCCGACCGTTGCCGCATCGTTTCTCATTCCAATACTGGTGCTGCTGCTGACCCCATTTGTTCGACCGATTGCGATGTTTCAGGTTATATTTACATACCTGATTCCGGTGATTCCCCTGTTGGCATTCTGGGACGGTCTCGTGTCTCAACTAAGAACCTATTCGATGGCCGAACTGAAAGACCTCACCGCCGATTTCACTGCGCCAGATTACGAGTGGGAGTGCGGACTCATAAAGGCAAAGGGTATTCCGTTCAAGACCAGCTATCTGATCGGCCGTCCGACGCTGGTCGCCCGGGATAAATGAGGGTCAAAAATAAAAGCTTTAGCTTATCGGTGTGGTGGCCAAGAAATTAGCATTTGCTGGCAACGAATGGGAGAGCAATTTGCTCTTGAAAGCAGGGATCGTTCTCACGGAGCCACCCCGAGCGGGCCACCCGCCAAATCGATTGAACAAAGAAGCAATGAGAGGAATTAGATAATGAACAACGACACAATGGCTGGAAACTGGAAGCAATTTACTGGGTCGATTCTTGAGAAGTGGGGCAAGCTCACAGATGATGATCTGGATGTGATAGCCGGGCGAAAAGATCAGATGATTGGCAAGATCCAGGAGAAGTATGGGATTGCTAAAGAAGAAGCCGAAAAAGAATGGAGCGAGTTCTCGACTAGACACAAGATCGGATAAGTCCCGGATCACTTACGTGATGTGAAAGGCCTCTGCTATCCAGCAAAGGCCTTTTTGTTTTTGGTTCATGATTTAGCGGTAGAAAGGCTGCCAGGTGAGCCAGCGGGGGCCGTAGCGTAGAGGCGGAGCACCGGCCTCGTGAGCACCGAGATCTGGCGCTTTGCCGATGAAGCCGTCGTTGACTCCCGGGATTGCAATGCCCGCATCTACTGCTTTGCTGCCCGGCTTGAGCTGGAGGTTGATGTCCATGGCGTGATAGACGGCGTAAGGCTTCGATGGGTCTGGAGGTGTCAGGCCAACGAAGATGTCGTAATCCACTTCGCGGCTGTGGGTCTCCTGGCCGGTGGCGGCCTGGAATTCAGCTAGTGTGGCGAAGTTTTTCCAGTCGCCTGGTTTGGGCTCGTAGATCTTTTGACCTTTAGCCGGAAAGAGCCAACCGTATTGATCTTTGACGTCTTTGTTAGGGCGGTAGCCGTTGTAGTCGCTCGAGTTGATGTCGGTAGCGTTGCCTACGTGCATGATGCCCTTGCCTGGGGTGTCGCGGCCGAGGAAGAGGTTATTGCGGTAGTGCATGTTCGACGAAGTGTCTCCCGCGTTGTGCTCGCCGATGATCGTGTTGTGATACACGAACAAGCCAGCAGGCTTGGCGGAAAACTTGAAGGCGACGCCGTTGGGGGAATGGTAGAGGGTGTTGCGGATGAAGTAGACAGGGCCGCCGAAAACGGGTTGCGAACTGTAGCCGCCCATGGCTGAATTGGTGCCACGGTTGTTGAAGACACGCACGTTGTGGACGCCGCCATCGGTCTCGACAAAGTCGTCATTAAAGAGGTGCATGTCGTTGTTGTAGATGTCGATGGAGGAGGCGCGCTGATCGGGGTCAGTGGGTGGGGTGCCGTAGGTGGAGATGGCTAGCGCGTCGTGGAAATAGGCAATGGCGTTGTGGGCGATGACGTGGCCCTGTCCGTAGACCTTGACGGCGTAGTAACTCACCATGCGGTGCGATTTGTAGAGCGGTTCCTTCCAGGTATTACCGCCAGGTTGGCGCTGGCGACCGCCCCATCCGATGAGGCGGAAGCGATCATCGCGGCCGAGGAAGAGGTTGTCGGCGATATAGAAATCGGAAGAGCCAGCGAACTCTGTCCAGACGCCGAAGCCGATATTTTCGAAGCGGCAGTTCTTGACGGTGAGGCCAACCGCACCGATGACTTCTTTTTGACCGGCGAAGATAGCGATGTCGGTGTTGCGGAAGGTGAGGCCATCAAAGATGTGGTGCGCGGAGGCCATAACATCGAGGAGGCGGTGGTTGTTGTCACCGTCGAGGATGACTTCGCCGTCGCCGGCAGATTTGATTGTGATGGGCTTGTCAACCGTACCTTTGAGGGTAAGAGACATAGAGCCGTCAAAGGGCGCCATCATCGGGTCGACGTAATCGAGACGCTCGGGACGGTAGAGGCCAGCGTGGAGAAGCAGCGTGTCACCCGGCTTGGCGCGACGCTCCCAGACGACAGACCAATCGCCGAGCCCCGCACCATAGTAGGCATCCAGGATGCCAGTGAAGTTGGGCTCCAGACGAGGGCCGAAATAATCGGGTGGGTAGACGTGGAGAGTTCGACCGCCTTGGTAGGGTTGGGGCTCAGTGCGGGTCTTGACCTTGACGGTGTGAGTG
>JBKJUN010000881.1:0-2128 GCA_046590555.1 Bryobacter sp.
CGGTCATGACCTCTGTTGGCTCGAAGAACCGTTCACCCCAGATAAGCACGAACTCTATCGGGCCCTGCACGAAGAAGACATCCTTGCCCTCGCCTCAGGCGAACACGAACACACAGAAGACGGTTTCCTCGACCTCATGAATGGCCCCTGTGTCGACTTCATCCAGGCCGACATCATCTGCCAGGGCGGCTACGCCATGGGGCGACGCCTCTTCACCGAAATCGAGAAAAACGACCTCCGCTTCGCCTTCCACAGTTGGGGGACCCTGCTTGAAATCATCGCGGCTGCCCATATCGGAATCTGCTGGCCAGAGCACGTTGTCGAATGGCTCGAATACCCGCTATACCGCAAGCCCGGCCAGAAGATCATGTACGAGTTCCCGCTCGCCGAAGAGATCCTCAAAGAACCCCTCAACATCGTTGATGGCGACCTGATCGTACCCCGCACACCCGGCCTCGGCGTCGAAGTGAATGAAGGTGTCATCGAAAAATACCCTTGGAAATCTGGCCCCTGGAGCACCTTCACTCTGATCGAGCCACCCGGCACGTGGGCCGTTTACAACGATCACAGCGTACAGTGGGTAGTAGATCAGTAATTTGCAGTATGGTTGAGCTTCTCAGTAATCCGCTAACCCCTATTGGCATTGCAGCCGCGGGCATGGCATGCGCCGTGCGTGCCCCTTGGTGCGATTGGCTCGCCCCCAGCATCTATAAAGGTGACACGCGGCGCAAATCCATCGCCCTCACCTTCGACGATGGCCCCAGCGAATCCACTATCGAACTCCTCGATCTCCTTGATCGCTACGGCGTCCGCGCCACCTTTTTTATGTGTGGGGCTAACGTCCGTCGGCTCCCTTCTGTGGCCCAGGAAGTCTTCTGCCGCGGCCACGAGATCGGCAATCACACTTACAGCCACAATCCGCTCTATCTCCGCAGCGCAGACTACATCGAACGTGAAATCGCCGCCGCACAACAGACCTTTGAAGACGTTCTTTACTTCCGTCCCAAATACTTCCGCGCCCCCTTCGGTTGCCGCTGGTTCGGCCTTGGTGCCGCCCAGTCACGTCACGACTTGATGGGCGTGATGTGGACCGTCATCGGCCTCGACTGGAAGTACCTCGCCGACCAGGTTGCCCGCCGTATCGCAGACCGCGCCAAGCCTGGCGGCATTATCTGCCTGCACGACGGTCGAGGCCTCCAAATCAACCCCGAGATCCAGAACACTCTCGACGCCCTCACCTGGGCTTTGCCTTTTCTTCAGAAACAAGGTTATAAATTTGAGACCATCAGTGAGTTGCTATGCACGACCAACCAACCGTCCGAGATGCTGATCGAGGATTAGCCCTCACCGATCGCGTGATCAAAGTAATCGCCGACACCCAAAAGATGAACCCCGATTTGATCGGGCGTGAAGCCACATTCGAAGAGCTCAAATTCGATTCCCTCGACGGCATCAATATCCTCTTCGCGTTAGAGAATGAATTCGACATCAACATACCCGATGAAGCCGCACGTAAGATCAAGAGCATTCCTGAGATGGTCGAAGGAATCGACAAACTCCTAAATCGCCCGTAAATACAAGTTGAGAATGCGAGGCTCAACGCCAGGCGCACGGGCCGCATGAATCGGCCGATAAGGGCTACGCAGGAATTCCCGAGCCAGCAACACCAGATCCGCCTGCCCGCCACCCCGACTATCGCAGATCGTGGCCATTTAGGGCTATTTTCGCCCCAAAACAACGACCAAGTCCAATGATTGCAATGAGCCGTTTCCCAAAATGGCTGCGGTGAAGACCTACCCCTTGGTAAAGGTTTAAACATTCTGCCATTCTGCTGTTTCGATGTTTCTGTAGCAAACCAATCGGAAGAAGGTTCGCAAGGCTCATCGCTACTTCAGCTTGCACCGGCCTCGTCTGTTTGGGAGTTGCTGGCTGGGCTGCCAGTTGTGGCACCAACTGGATTTAGACAGGTTCTGGCAAGGCAAGCTATCAGATGGGCGGGAAGCAGTCAGTTGGGAAAAGTTACTGCAGTTATTGGTCGTCAACCGCCATGGATGAGCTGCTGCAAGTCGATTTCGCCGTCGCCGAAAAGGATCGTCTCTATCGCTGCCTGGATCGGCTGCTCGAACAC
>JBKJUN010000954.1:0-4092 GCA_046590555.1 Bryobacter sp.
AAGGATCGTCTCTATCGCTGCCTGGATCGGCTGCTCGAACACAAGCAAGATCTCTTTGTCTGGTTGCAAAAGAAGTGGGCCGATCTGTTTCAGGCCGACTTCGAAGTATTGCTCTATGACCTTACCAGCACTTATTTTGAAGGCGAGCAGGAAGGAAATCAAAAAGCTAAGCGAGGCTAAAGCCGCGACGGACGGCCCGGCTGCGTGCAAGTTGTGATCGCACTCGTTGTCACCATCTGCAGCGGTCTTGGAAAAGCTGGCATCCATTCAGATGATCGATTTTCATCTGCCCACCGTAGATGGCCGCAATTTGATTCTGCCTCGCTATACTCAACCGGATGCGGATGTGAAGATTCTGCGGAGAAGCTGCGGCTGGCCTTGCCAGCGCAACCGCCTCCACGGATCACCTCGGAAAAGGCTCACCTGCCTTCGCTCCACAGCATAAGTTGATTCAACCATGTGGTGAAGACCTAGGACGTCCCTTTACTCATTCTAAAAGCGTTAGCCGACTCAAAGCCGTTTAACTGCGAAAGTCAGGTTAGTGTCTTAATCTTCGCCGGGATCCAACGCGGAATCCAACTCTTGGCGCATGGCAAGCGACGTACCCAACTCGAACTGTGGCACCAGGAATTTGCCGCATCATTCGAAAGGCACTTGCTCCCGGTGTCGAAGTTGATCGTGCATCGCTGGGCAATCCTTTCTGCAAATGCTCAAAAGAGTGAAATCCAGATATCGAACTTCGACGGCCTAATCGCCGCCACCGCCATCGAACACGATCTCACCAGAGGCACTTGCAAAAGCACCCGATCTAATTTACAGAAAACGTTAGGGAAATGGAAGAAAAGAGCTGAAGGGTGAGGCCAGATGCAGCTATGATTTAGTCGCATTTCGGCTCTGAGCAGGAATGTGAAGCAATGCGGTAAATTGCTGAAGAATGACAGAGCGAGAATTCAGCCGGATTTTGGGATGGCCTGGGTACAAGGTGTACCGGCATGAGATAGACGAGACAAAGCGGACGCTGCGGCTATGGGTGAGGCGCAAGCGAGGAAACAAGATACTGATTTGCGGGAACTGCTTAGGGTGAGCCCAACGGGTGGATGAAGTGAGGGAGAGGGAGATTCGAGACTTGCCCTGGCGGAAGTACCAGGCATGGTTGATCGTTGAGTACTACCGGGTGAACTGTCGGAAATGCGGATTGCGAACCGAACGTGTAGATCAGATGCCGGGCAAAGCACCGTTCAGCAAGGACTTTGAGGATGACGTGGGCTTGGCGTGTGAGTCGGCACCGGCGCGGCAAGTAGCGAGGCGGTTTCAATTGGCGGCCAGTACAGTGAGGGCAATCGATCTGCGGTACCTGGAGCGCTGGTCCAAGAGCAGAAAGAGACCGGTGGTGAGGCAACTGGGAGTGGATGAGATCTATCTGGGGAAGCGGCAGAAGTTTCTGACAGTAGTGAGTGATTTAGCCACGGCGGAGCCGCTATGGTTTGGCCCCGAGCGCAAGGAAGCAACGCTGGATGAGTTCTTCTCCAAGGAACTGAGCGTCCTGCAACGGGGACGGATTCAGGCGGCCTGCGTGGACATGTGGGAGCCCTTTACCAAGAGCATTCTGAAGTGGGTGCCGACATGCAAGATTGTCTTTGACAAGTTCCATGTCATGCAGCATGCCAATCAAGCGGTGGATGAGGTGAGACGAGCCGAGTTTTACCGTCAGGGTGGACAGAAGCGCGGCTTCATCAAAGGGAAACGATGGCTGTTGTTGACGCGGTGGTTCAACCTGGATAACGGCAAGCGGAAAATGCTGAATGACCTGTTCCGGCATAACCGCAAAATGATGAAAGCGTACCTGCTGAAAGAGAGCCTGGACCGGCTGTGGACATATAAGTATGAAGGGGCAGCGCGACGGTATCTGAATCGCTGGATCGATCAGCTCAAATGGCAAAGGTTGAAGCCATTTGAAAAGCTGGCGAGAATGCTCCTGCGGCATGAGGAAGGGCTACTCAACTACTGCAGAATGAAAGTGCCGTTTGGAGTCGTAGAAGCCGTCAACGGAAACATCAAGGCACTACTGCGCCGGGCCGAGGCTATCGAAACTTGCCCTACCTGTTGCTTAAAGCTCAGCACATGGCCGCCTCAAAGACCCAATTCGTCGCCATTAAGAAAGTGGCCTAAATTGCAGGTTCTTTCACATTCTCGCTCAGAGCCAAAAAAATAAAGCCAAGAATTCTCTGATCGGTAACAGAATAGATTCACATATCCAAGCCGGACGGCACGGACAAACCAATGGCATCTCACAAGGCTCGGTCCTAATGGACTTCGTGGCAGAAATTGTCCTTGGATACGTTGATAGTCTGATTGATGAAGAACTTTCAGGCAGTGCCGACATTCGAATACTTCGATACAGGGACGATTACCGAATCTTCTCGAACAGTGACGAGAAAGCCGAGACTGTCCTTAAGATTGTGAGCGAAAAACTTCGTTCTGTCGGGATGAAGCTTGGGGCATCCAAAACGTTTTCCTCCAGGAATGTGAAGGTTCCATTAAGCCCGACAAATTGGCTGGATTAGAGCTTCAAGACCTCGGGACCGGACATGCAAAGACGATTCAAAAGCAGCTTTTGCGTCTGCATTCTTTCGGGCAGAGATTCCCTAACAGCGGAACACGTAAGAGATTGCTAAGCGATTTTCACAAACAAATTTCTTTGCAAGTTGAAGCTTCCGATGATTTAGAAGTACAGGTCGCGATCGCTACTGATATCGCCTTTGTTTCGCCATCAACCTTTCCGGCGATAGAGGGAATCCGGAGCCATTTGATTTCGCTCGCCAGTCATTCGGAGAAAGCAGTCTTGTGGGGCAGAGTCTACAAAAAAATGGCCCGTATTCCAAATAATGGCTATCTCGAAATATGGTTGCAAAGAGTTACCAAGCCAAAATTGGTGGACATTGTGTTTCCTAGTAATGAGAGAATTTGTCAGGTAGTAAACGGGGAATCTCCGCAACTATGGGATAGCGATTGGATTTCGAACGGAGAGCTCAAGGCTGCCATGGAGGTTAAAAGCATTCTGATCGCTGACGCAAGTGAAGTCGATGAAGTAGTTGAACCGGAAGAAGTTGAATTGTTCAGGCACAATTCATGGGTGTCCTAAATCGTAAGGTGCGCGGCAGCGACAATCATTGCTGTCGTCCGCCGAGTAGGCCCGGGGAGGCTGCCCGAAAGCTATCCGGAAGCTATCAGCCTGACCAGTCCAAGCCGCCTCCACGCATTTTCCTCAATGTTTTAGGCCCTCCAACAAACATCCAATCCAACATTTTTGAACTATCCTCAACCGCCAATTTCGCCAACAATCGCCGAACCGCCTTCAAATCAATCACTTGACTCAAAAACCAAGCCCCATCCAAATGAGCAAATTTTTCTGACTTTTCGCGTAGGGACAGGTACGTCCGCACCAATCGCGAAATGCCCCTCGCAAGACCCTAAAGCCAAACCAAGCAACATTCGTGGCCACCTTCGCCAGCAAACCAAAACCTCCTAAACCAAAATAAGATCCGCCCCTGGATCCAATCGCCGCAGGTCATCGGGATCACTTGTAACTATAGGATCCCTCCGCTCCCTGGCGAGAATTACCACCGACGCATCAATGACATCACGGGAATTCGTAGCACGGCAAAGCTCCCCACAAGCGCGGGCAAGCGCCTCATCCAGTGGAACAATCTGTACTTCGTCGCTGCGCAGAAACCGCGACAAGTCCACCTGCACACGACCGTCTCGCCAAACTTGTCCCACCACGCCTGCCGCTACCCGGCAAGTCCGGCCTTGTTGCAAAGCTCGCTGCAGCAAAGCGATCATTCGTTTGTCACCTCGATCCAGAGCGATCAGTGCTCCAGCGTCCAGCACTATCCCCGTCGCGGTGCCAGTGCGCGTTCTGCCCATTTTTTGTCCTTCGCCGATGGTTCGCCATGCTTTCCAATAAGATCCTCTAAGAGGGCCTCGAGAGACTCATTCCTCTCCTCTTCTTCAAGCACTCGGGTTATGTAGCCCGAAACCGAATCGGCCCGCCCCGCGCGAACCTTTTGTTGGACTCGTACAAGTTGGTCT
>JBKJUN010000017.1:0-1878 GCA_046590555.1 Bryobacter sp.
GAGCGCAATCGTGGCTTCTACATGATGGCCGAGAATTGTTGCTATTACCGGTCGAACCTTGCGGTGCTGGCGATGGTGAAGGCTGGGGTGTTTGGAGAGATCACTTATGCCGATTGCGCCTACCTGCATTCTCTGCCGGGGCTTGGGTATACCAAGCCTGGGGTGCCTACCTGGCGGGGCCGCTTGATGAACGACACTGCTAACTGGTATCCAACGCACTCGATTGGGCCGGTGGCGCAGTGGATTGACGACAGGTTTGCGATGCTCACGGCACTTTCTGCGCCGGCGGCGCGGATTGCCGGGGTGATTCCCTATAGCGGGGATGCGAACATTGCTCTGATTCAGACCGAGAAGGGGAAGCTGATCGAGATTCGCCTCAATATTGTTTCAGCCCGGCCTACCGTCAGCACCACACATTATCTGTTGCAGGGCACCAAGGGTGTTTATCGCGATGCGGAGGGGCAGAAGAGTATCTGGCTGGAGGGCGTGCACAAGGAGAATGCCTGGGGGGATTGGGCGCCTTATGAGGACAAGTATGAAGATGCGCGGTGGAAGGCTGAGGCGGGGAAGGCGAAGGCTAGCGGACACGGCGGAGCGGACTGGTTTACTTTGCGGGCGTTTTTTGAGGCGGTGGCGTTGAAGCAGCCTTCTCCGATTGATGTTTATTCGAGTGTGGAGTGGAGTAGTATCATTGCGCTGACTACTGCCAGTGTGAAAGAGAAGGGGCGGCCTCAGGACTTCCCCAAGTTTCGCCGGAATCAAGGGCACATTCCGGCTTAATTTGCGTTATCGTTGTGTACGCAATATTTAGCCCTATGCAAACCACAAAAGTTGGAATTCGGGAGTTTCGTGAGAACCTGTCCGATTACCTCGAATCGAAAACTCCGGTGGCGATTACTCGACATGGAGCGACGATCGGCATCTATGTCCCTACCAAGCCCAAGCCGAACCTTGCTGATCTGGAGGCCCTTCGCGTTGCTGGTGAAAAGATGCAGCAATTGATTCTGGCGGCTGGAACAAGCGAAGACGAGATTGTTGCGGACTTCAAGAAGTTGCGCCGCCAACGGCGAACTCAGAAGAGCTAGGGATGCTGGTGCCAGACGTGAACACTGATCTATTTGCAACCAGGAGTATAGCAACGTGCTTTATGGTGTATAGCAAGCTTGCTATCCTTGCGTTGTGAGGGTGATTGCAAAAACAACCTTGATGGCAGCCGCAAACTCTACTGGCAATGCGGATCTTGTAGCCAGGGTAGAGCGATGGAATCAGATGATATGTAAAGGCAGCTATCCGACGCTGGAAAGTCTTAAGCTGGCGTTTCCGTCTGTTGATCGCGTTGGGGAACGGCTGGTTTTCAATCTTGGATCGTATCGCCTGATCACGGGCTTCAGTTTCCGATCACAAATCGTCTACTTCAAACATCTACTCACTCACGACGAATACATGCGAAAGGATTGGCAATGACCACTACCGCTTCACCTACCTACCCAGAGCTGCTCGCTGAGTACTTGCCTGCGATGCCAACCAATGAGGCTGAACACGCACGCCTGGTTGGCATCCTCGAAAGCCTGACTCCAGATAGTCGCGACCTTAACGAAGCCGAGCAGCGCTTTGTCGAAACCCTCATGGTTCTGGTTCTGGAATACGAAAACCGCGTCTGCCCCATGAGGGTGGTTCCCGCTCTGGAAATGCTTCACCACATCGTGGAAGAGAGGGGACTACGCCAAGCGGATTTTGTTGGTGAATTTGGTTCCAGAGCCTATGTCAACCAGATCTTTAGAGGCGTCCGGCCCATTACGCGGGGCGTCGCCGCCAAGCTCGCTAAAGTTCTGAAAGTCACGCCTGAGACGCTACTGCCTTCCGGCCGCTGAGTTCTGC
>JBKJUN010000031.1:0-4560 GCA_046590555.1 Bryobacter sp.
TCTCAGCCCACTCGCCGTCTTCGCTCACTCCCGCCTTCAGCCATTTCTGAATCAGTCGCAAGATCCGCGTATCGGCGATCCGGTGTTCTAAAAACCGCAGCATCCATTCATGGCTTATGTTGTCGAAAAAGCCCCGAATATCAGCGTCTACAATCCAGTTCACTCGCTTCCGGTAGAGGCCCGCCGCAAGCGCATCCAGCGCTTGATGCGGGCTCCTTCCCGGCCGAAACCCGTAGCTGAATCCCCGAAAGTCCACCTCGTATATTTCATTCAAGATGGTCACCACAGCCTGTTGGACTACTTTGTCCTCCAGTGCCGCTATGCCGATCGGGCGTTGCCGCCCGTCCGCTTTCGGTATGTAGATCCGCCTTGAAGCTTGCGCCCGGTAGGCTCCCCGGTGGATACGATCTTTCAAATCGGCAAGCCGACTCTCCAGACCTTCTCCGTACTCTGCCCAACTCACTCCGTCCACCCCGGAAGCTGCGTGCTTCGATAGCTCGAAGTAACTACTCCTGAGTAAGTCCAGTGTGATGTGATGCAGCAGCGTAGTGAACCGTTCCCGCTTCTTCTCCCGCGCTACTTTGCGCACACCTGACAATCCTTGTGACACACCTCGCCCGTCCTGTGCCGGAGGCGTGCTGAATTGCCCGATGTTCTCCTTGGTTCGCGCCCTTCCCTCCACCAGCTCCGCTGCTTCGGGCTCTTGCTCCGTCGCTTTGTTCACCAGCTTCATCGGTACTACGGCGCAATCCGACTCCTCCTTGACGTTCGTGCTGGCCTTACGGCCTTGGCCTTTGCCAGCCGGACTGGGCTTACTGCTTCCAGTCGTCAAGGAGGTCTCCCGGTTCTCGTGCATGTAGTTTCTTAGCGTGCCTGGGGTCTACGACTACGTGGGATCCGTTGCGAGCTTGCGATGACGTGCGCCACGGTGTGGCCTTCCCCTTCTGTCCACAGGGTCGGCATCCCAATCTGTTGTTTTCGAAGCTCAATACCCAGCCCACCAATGCCTCTGTTTACGCTTCGACTGCCGCCTCGCGACGGCACCCGCAAAACTCGAGGTCAGGTCGGTTCGCTACTACTTTCCTGTAGGACTCTTTCATTCCCTACTACATGCAGGTTTATCCCGGCGCACGGACAGGTCAACGCATCCTGATCGTTGGTAATCCCCAAAAGCCGCACAGACGAATTCCAACCATCCGTGGGCCTGCCAGCACCTAAGCCCCTATCACAGGCCGAACAGCAGTTTCAAGAGAGCGAAAAACGCGCTTCAAACAATATCGCCAAGAGCGAGGAACCTCAGGCTCCCTTAGCTGAGCGAAAACGGACTCTACTGCCGCGAAGGGGCTGCAACCGCCTGATTTCAGAGCAAATCCGCGAACGACTCTAACTCGCCGACCGTCGCCACGAGGCCCTGCCGCGTCAGTGTTGCAAGATATTCCTCCACGCTATACGGAGGCTTCAGAAGTCGCGCCCGCACTTTGCGCACCGCGCCGCAGACGACGCCGGGTGCCAGGCTCAGATGATTGCAGAGGAATTCATCAGGGTGTTGGGCTTCAATCTCGAAGGCTGCCAGCGCCGCCTCCGGAAAATCTTTCAGATTCTGCGTAACGATGACATCGCTGCGGCCCACGATGGCGGCGGCGAGCACATGCCGGTCATCGGGATCGGGAAGTGAAAGCGTGTCGATCAACGCCGTGTTGCCGTGTCCATCAGGTTGCGCGTCCGCTCCAGCGCTGCCCTGTCGCGCCCCGGCTCATTACGCATCAGCGCCTCAATCCATTCGCGGTGAATATCCGCCGTCCATTTGGCCTTGAACAGGTCCGTCACCGCGAGTTGCAGGAAGAGGTCACGCAAGGGGGGGCCGGGTAGAGCACATTCGCATCAAGCAGCGCTGAGTAGTGGCTCATAGGCTCAGTAGCCCATGCCCTGCTCCTGCCCCTCACGGGCGAGCTGGTCGAGGACGGCTTCGCGGTCGCGGTCGATCTTCGCTTTATACGCCATCACGTCTTCCATTCGGACGCGGCGATGCTTCCCCACCTTGCGGTGCGGCAGAACATTGTCCTCAAGGAGCTTGATCAGAAAAGGGCGCGAGACGTTGAGTACGTCGGCGGCCTGCACTGAGGTCAGTTCCGCGTTTTCAGGGATCAGGGTAAGCCCCCGGCCTGCCGCCATGGCTTCGAGAATGTCCATGAGCAGGGCTACAGCGCCGAACGGCAGTTCCAGCGGCTGGTCTTTGCCCGCTTCACGTACTTTCAGCGTCAGAGACCCCTTGCGTTGCACGAAAGGTGACAGCACTTGGCCAGACAGACGCGCAAGTGCCGCGTCCTGTGCGGAGGGGGGAAGTTGCCTATGGGCAAGCTTGGTCATCTGAGTCTCTCCTTATCGTGCTTATAACCTTATCCTACGCTCCAAATGCAATAAGTGCAACAAGTGGATTATGTGAAAACTCCCCATAGTGACGGAATCCGCCGCTAACGAAGTCAAAGAGGTGCTCAGGAACCGCAATCAGCAAAAGAGTGAACAGCGGGACATCTTGGCTCTCGCGAAAGAGCCCATTCCGCATCAACGGCCCCCAGCAGTGAACGGGGCCATATCAGCAATCACTACTTCCTTTAGAGCCCGAGTCGACGTAAGCCTTCGTGTTCCTGCTCAAGATCTTCAGCAGTATATTCCTCGAAATCGTCATGAGCCCTAAGGAAACCATCCAGCGCCTCACCAGTAGCAAATCCTAACAATCGCCTCATTTCCTGCCTGATGATATGCCCACCTTTGAATTCCTCAAGTATGCGGCGCGATAGATCACTACGGCCTATGTTAAGCCGCTGGGCGATATCGTCGGGAATCTCTACAGTCAGCTTCATTGCAGTTCCTTTGCTTCTACCTACACACTACCGGAAACAGCACTTTGTGTAACGATTTTCAAATTCCAGCCCAAATCCGAACATTAAGAACCACCCCCTTCACAGAAATTTCAAAACTCTATTTCCATTCTTTTCAACAATAACCCCTCAAGCAAACATTAAGCCCACCAAACCCACTGGTAGCTTTTACCCAGGAGCAAACCCATGTCTGCAACTCATAAAACTGCAACCGATCAGTCGAACGTGGAGACCCCACGTAAGAAAACTATGTCACCTGCGGCCCAGGCCGCCAACCGCGCCAACGCGCAAAAGTCCACCGGCCCGCGCACCGCCGAAGGTCGCGCAAAATCAGCCGCTAATCGCACCAGCCATGGCCTTCAGGCCAATCCAACCACCATCTTTGAAAACAATCCCCACGAGCGCACCCGCTACGAAGAACTCAAAGCCGAACTCTTCGCCCAGTGCCTCCCCGAAGGCCGACTCGAACGCGAAATTTTCGAGCGCTACACCTTCGCCACCTTCCAGGCCGATCGCGCCCGCAACATGGAAATCGACACCCAGGACCGCTGGCTCAGCAATCCCGAAAACGCAACATTTTTCCACCAGATGGAACACTTCACCCGTCTCGCAGCCCTTCAGGAGCGCCGCGCCGACAAAGCCATGAACGAACTCCGCAAGCTCCAGTTCGATCGGGTCCTCGCCCTCGACGTCCACTCAGAACACTACATCCTCGAGAAAAAGATCGACATCCCGGCCTCGCTCCCAATGGCCAAATACCGCAGCACCGACCTTAGCAAAACCGGTAACAGCATCATTGCCATCCGCCTCCTCGTCCTCGATCCAGAGGTCCGCGAAATCATCGACAAACAAATCAAACCCAAAGAGCCGCCTATCAAAGTAACCCAGGAAGACATAGCCTTCCTCCGGCAGCACGTCAAGCTTTAACCAATCGAACCCATCGGGCCCACCCGCCCACAGATCTTTGACAATTGAACCCGCTCTTCAAACACTGGCTCCACAAGTGTCTCTGGCCGGCCCCTCAAAACGGCCGGCCAGATTGACACACCAACAGAAGCCGGATAATGTTAACCCTTCGTGCCTATTATTGAACTCCACTGGATCGACTACGCGATCCTCGCCACATACTTCGCCTTCGTACTCGGCATCGGCTTCCAGCTCCGTCGTAACATGCGCTCTGCCGAAGACTATCTCCTCTCCGGCCGTGCCATTCCCGCCTGGATCGCCGGTCTCGCCTTCCTCTCCGCCAATCTCGGCGCTCAAGAGGTCATGGGCATGGCCGCCTCCGGTGCCAAATACGGCATCGCCACCAGCCATTTCTATTGGGTCGGCGCAGTCCCCGCCATGGTCTTCGTCGGCGTCTTCATGATGCCCTTTTACTATGGCTCCCGCGCCCGCTCCGTTCCGGAATATCTCAAGCTCCGCTTCGACGAAAAAACCCGCGCCTTCAACGCCATCACCTTCGCCCTCATGACGGTCATGTCCTCAGGAATCTCCCTCTACGCCATGGGCCTCCTGCTCGCCTCCCTCCTCGGCTGGAATTTCGATGCCTCCATCGGCCTCGCCGCCCTCGTCGTCCTGATCTACATCTTCCTCGGCGGCCTCACCTCTGCCATCTACAATGAAGTCCTTCAGTTCTTCCTCATCTGCGCCGGCTTCTTTCCGCTCATTCTCGTCGGCC
>JBKJUN010000053.1:0-2140 GCA_046590555.1 Bryobacter sp.
CGTGTTAAATTAACAAATGAACGTCACGTCGTGGTCGCGTAGCTCAACTGGCAGAGCAATTGACTCTTAATCAATAGGTTGTAGGTTCGATTCCTACCGCGATCACCATCTTCTTCCGATCGTTCTCCCAACACCCTTTACCAAGCGGCTACGCTTCCATCCGGATGGAATACTCTGGCCATGGGTCGGGTACCTTCGAATTTATACTTCGTCACTGCCTTCTCGTCTAGATCGAAGCCGAGGCCGGGTTTTGTGGGTAGCGGATACTTTCCATTCACCATGCGCATGGCGGGGAAGCCGAACCACTCTTCCCAGATCTTCTCCTTCACGCCGGGCTCGACGCCTGAGCAGATTTCCTGCACCAGGAAGTTTGGCATCGCTGCGTCTACATGGATGCTGGCAATGCCGCCGATGGGGCCTTCGCAGGCGTGCGGGGCCATCTTGACACCGGAGGCATCGCAGAGGGCTGCGATCTTCCACAAGGCCGTGATTCCGCCGCAGTGGTTGATATCGGTCTGGATGATGTCGACGATGCCCATTTCCACCAGTTCGCGGCAGTTGTAGCTGGCAACCAGACGTTCGCCGGTTGCTATGGGTACCTTCGTTCGTTTGGCGATGCGCTGCATTGCTTTGACGTTTTCTGGCGGGCAGGGTTCTTCAATGAAGAGGAGGCGGAATGGCTCCATTTCGCGGCACAGGATGGAGGCAACACTGGGCGAGGTCTTGGCATGGAAATCGATGCCGATGTCAATCTCATCACCCAGGTTTGCGCGGAGCGTTTCTACATGCTTTACCGCACGGGAGATTGCGCTGTGGGTTTCGATCCATTCGTAATAGCCGGGGATGCCGCCTTTGATCGCGGTCACTCCGAGTTGTTTGGCTTTTGCACGCACCTCGCGCATCTCAGCCGGAGTATTGGCTCGTACATGGTAGTAACCTCGCACGCCTGCGGGATCATAGGGGCCACCGAGGAGCTTGTAGACAGGTTGATTCAGGATCTTGCCGCGGATATCCCATAGAGCCTGATCAATCGCCGCGATGGCAGAACCGATGACCGGACCTGCGCGGTAGAAGCTATGAATGTACATCGACTGCCAGTGGTGCTCGACCGGCATGGGGTCTGCGCCAATCAGGAATTCCTTGAAGTCCTCGATGCAATGGATCGTAGCCGCTGCCTTGCCTTCGAGGGTGCCTTCGCCCCAACCGTAGACTCCCTGGTTGGTTTCGATTTTGACGAACACATAAGGGCGATCGGCCTGCTCGGGCGTGGGTAGCGTCACACCGAAGGTTTTGATGTTGGTGATGCGAAAATTGGAGCCGAGGGGGAAGAGGTCTGCGGCGCCAAGAGGGCTGATGCGGCTGGGGTCGTTCTGCGCTGCCTGCGGGAGGAGACTGCAGCCGCAGCCGATGCCGGTATTGAGGTTGAAGAATTCTCGACGGTTGAGCGGGTTCATTGTGCCATCCTCCGGACCAGTGATTCGTTTACACGGATGCCCAGACCGGGCTTTGTATTGAGAGTGAAGTAGCCGTCTTTGACAGTTTCGATCGGCCCTCCCACCATGTCATCGCGGAGTTGCCTTGTCTCACGGTCGAGCACGGCGGGGACTTCCTGGATGAAGAAATTGGGGAGGCTGGCGGCGAGGTGCAGGGCGGCTGCCGTAGCAATGGGGCCGCCGGTGTGATGCGGTGCGATAGCCGTGTAGTAAGTTTCGGCCACTGCGGCTGCCCGACGCAGGGGGGTGATGCCAAGGCGGTTCAAACTCAGTCTTAGAATGTCGCAGATGCCGTCTCGTAGATAGTTTTGTACGGGGCTGAATTCCTCCAGATGATGTCCCAGCCCTAATGTGGTGGTGGATTCGCTGGCAATGCGCTGCAGGACCTCGTTGTTAGGTTCTCGGGTGGGACGGTCAAACCAGAGGGGGTGGAAGGGTTCGAGGGCGACGGCGAGGTCTGACGCTTCAGCTGAAGGTAGAGAGGCAAGACCGTCTGCGACAAAATCGATATTTTCGCCGCCTGCGCGGAGAGACCGAAATTGCTGCGTGATGAGCTCGATGATTCTCGGCCGGGCGTTGATGCCGGGAGGAAGTTTCACGGGGACGACGAAAGCGCGGTGGCCCTGAGCCTGGAAGGCTTCACGGTC
>JBKJUN010000091.1:0-4732 GCA_046590555.1 Bryobacter sp.
CCGGAATGTTTGTCCAAAAACACTTGTTGCCAGCAGCAGCAAGCAAAGAAACAGCGAAGACCTTTGAGGTACTTTCACGTAAAACCCCCTGAAACAGTTGAATTTGTAGATTTTGCCAGAGCAGGACGGGGCTCTTGAGCGAACATGGATTACGAAAAGGTTAACACTTCTGGAGAAAAGACTCAAATTGAGTCTTTTTGATAAGTCCAATCATCTCTTTCATTTGGGCTTGCCAAATCCCTTTCAGCTACTGTCTGATCCGATTGCGTTTTTTCGTGCCGCAGCTGAGGCGCAAGGGCCTGTTGCGCGCATACAGTTTGGTAGCCGGGAGTTCGTTTTGCTCAATGACCCGGAGATTATTGAGGATCTCTTGATTCGCCATTCCGCGAGTTTTGAGAAGTTCCCGAGAATCAGCCGCACTCGTGGGCTTTTTGGTGAGGGGTTGCTTACGAGCGAAGAGCCTCTTCATCTGAAGCAGCGCCGGCTGGCGCAGCCCGCATTTCATAGGGATCGATTGTCGGCCTATGCAGATGAAATGGTGGCGGCAACCACTAGATTGACTGCTGAATGGAGAGATGGAGAACCCATCAATGCGGCCCATGAAATGGGGAATCTTGCTCTCGACATTGTGTCTCGAACTTTGTTTTCTACACAAACCAATTCACAGTCTGAACAAATCGGCTTTGCACTCGATCAGGTAGTCCGCACGCTGAACCACCTGGTGACGCCCTGGGGGAACCTGCTGCTTAGTATTCCGTCTCCGTTGAGAAGTCGATATCGATCTGCGCTGAAGGAATTGGATGAGATTATTTACGGCTTCATTGCAGATCGTCGCCAGTCGAAGACCGAGCACTCGGATTTGCTCTCAATGCTCATGAACGCAAAGGACCCAGAAACCGGGATTGGGATGCCGGATCTGCAATTGCGCGATGAATTGATGACGATGTTTGTGGCGGGACACGACACTACGGCGAATGCTCTGTCGTGGACGCTCTATATGCTCTCGCAGCACCCAAAGGAGCGTGAGCGCATGGAGGAAGAAATTGACAGGGTGCTTCAGGGTAGACCGGCCACGATGGATGACGCTGCGAAATTACCTCAAACTGCCGCAGTATTTCGAGAATCGCTTCGACTCTATCCGCCAGTCTGGATTCTTGGCCGGCGAGCACTGAAGCCCATCGAAACTCCCTTGATTCAACTACGAAGTGGAGCGATTGTGCTGGTTTCTATGGCGGTGTTGCATCGACGGCCTGAACTATTTGAAGACGCAGATCTGTTTATACCTGGGCGGAGGGAGCCGGAACACCGGTATGCGTTTCTTCCGTTTGGGGCTGGATCGAGACTCTGTATTGGAGAGAGGTTTGCGTGGCTGGAAGGAATTCTTTGCCTTGCCACCATCTGTCAGAAATGGCGACTTGATCTCGTGCCTGGGGCGCGTGTTGAGGCCCAGCCTCTTTTGACATTGCGACCCCGTTTTGGATTGCCAATGATTCTCACACTAAGATAGTTGGAATGTTCCTTCGATTCCTAATCGTGTTTTTCGCATTGACCTCTGGCCTTTGCGCTCAAGCCATCCGCAACAATAGAAGCTTTTATCAAAATCAATTGGAGCGCAACGACGATGGGTCTTCCAATCCTTTCCAATTGGGCTTCCGAATCAATTTCTTTGGTCGCATTCAAGACACTCTCTTCGTTAACAACAACGGAAATATCACTTTCGATTCAGCCTTACCTGAATACACGCCACTGAGGATCGTCGAGACAGGCCGGGTAATCATCGCGCCATTTTGGGCCGACGTCGATACGACAGGCACTCGTTCAGCCGCTGTTACCTACGGACGCGGCGTAGTAAATAACCGCCCGGCCTTTGCTGCTACATGGCGAAATGTTGGATATTACCGGCGTAAGGATGACAAGCTGAATTCATTTCAAGTTGTGTTGATCGACCGCTCTGATACTGCTGCCGGCAATTTCGACATCGAGTTCAACTACGAGACGATCCAGTGGGAATCTGGCGATGAATCTGGTGGGAGCGGTGGCACTGGAGGCTATGCGGCCCGCGCAGGTTATTCCAATGGGTCTACCGTCCAAGCCGATGCGAATTTCGAATTGCCGGGTTCTGGTTTGTCCAGAGCTTTTCTCGATTCCAACGCGAATGGCCTCATCAGGAGACGGCTGAACTCTGATGTCCCTGGACGACTGGTATTTGAGGTGAGATCAGGCGGAGTGGCATCGACTCTGACGATTGAACCGGATGGATTGCTTTTTACGACGGATCGACCAGAAAACAAACCAGCGATCCAACGCATCACTATGTCGACGAATCAAGGAAGTATCCGGTATAACGTGACAACCGCTACCTCTACTTCAACAAGTTCAAATTGGCTCTTTGCTTCGCCACAATCTGGCCAGACTCCGGCCACGATCAACGTTGACGTTACTACAGAGAACCTGGCACCTGGCGGATATGTCGGAACAGTGCGAATCGGGCCTGCGGGCAACCTGACGACTTTTGGAGTGCAAGAAGTTGGAGTGGTGTTGGCGGTGGGAAATAACGTGCCGCTAGCGCTGAGAGAGGGAGTGGTTAATGCAGCAAGCTTTCTGCCGGGGGTGCTGAGCCCGGGTGGGATCTTCAGCATATTTGGAATCAATCTGGCAGGAGTAACACAAGCAGTAACTCAAACTCCAATTCCTGATGTTCTCGGAAACGTGCGCGTTGAGATCAACAACCAGCGTATGCCACTGTTTTTTGTCAGCCCCGATCAGATCAATGCGATGATCCCGCATAATTATCAGCCGGTGCAGAATGCTGTACTGCGTGTGATTCGCGACAACGTTCCGGGCACACCAGTGAGGGTGGATGTTGTTCCGGCTGTGCCTGGAATCTTCCAACAGGCTTCTGGCCTTGGGGTAGTGGTGAATCAGAATGGAAGCGTGAATGGGCCTAATTCCGGTGAAAGAACAGGCAGAGCGATTGTGATTTATGCCACGGGGTTGGGACCTGTGCGTAACCCACCAAATCCTGGGGTGCCTGCAAGTCTTACGGAACTGAGCCCGACACTCCAGCCGGTAACCGTTGCAATTGGCGGGAGAAATGCACCAGTCGCTTTCTCTGGTTTAACACCGGGATTGATTGGCCTCTATCAGATCAATGCGGTTGTTCCTAATGGTCTTGAAGCAGGGCCGCAAGGACTCGTGTTAACCAGTGGAGACGGTTATCCTAGTGCGCCGGTTCTTTTTTATGTTCAATAAGAAAGAGCGCGACATTGAAATAAACGGCGTGTTCAAACTGACATGAAGTCAATCATCCTAATCACAATCACATTGGCTGGTGCCCTGTTTGCACAAGAAGCAACGCCGGGAGTCACCAAGCGCCAAACCAACCAACAGAAGAGAATCGCTGCAGGGGTTGCCGACGGTAGCCTCAACAAGCGTGAGACGGTGCGGCTTGAGAAGCAGGAGAAGGCTCTTCAGCGGGAGAAACGTGCCGCCAAGGCTGACGGTGTCGTTACGCGTGAAGAGCGAAAAGATCTCCATCAGGACCAGAACAAGATCAGCCGGCGAATCAACAAGCAGAAGCACGACGCTCAGACGCAGAAGCCATAAAAACGATGAGAAAAGGGGCTGGTGCATTGATGCACCAGCCCCTTTTTTAGTCTGGTAAGGCTTCGATTAAAAGCTGTAGCGAACGCCCATTTCGGCGGCGAATGACTTCGGCACCAAGTTGGAAGCTCCTGCATACCAGCCGTTTGGAGTACCGAAGGCGGCACTCTGGACGTTGCCAACATAGCTGTTGCCGAAGTTCGCGCGGTTGGTCATGTTGAAGAATTGCGAGAGGAACTCCAACTTTTGGCGTTCGCCGAATGTGAAGAACTTCGAGACGCGCAGATCAACCTGGAAGAAGGCCTGACCACGAACTGTGTTGTAGTCGAGCTGCTTTAACGTTCCTGCTGCAACGCCAGCCCGAAGATTGGCAGCACTGGTGGACTTGTTGGCAAGGTAGTTGGCTGGATCGTTAACAGGAACAACAACACGGTTGGTACCGTTGCCGGCGCCCTGACCGAACCACTGCGAACCCTGTGTGATCGAGTAAGGCTTAGCTGTTGCGGCAATGATCACGGGAGCAAGTTGAATGCCCCAGGGCAGCGTAACGATGGTGGAACCTGTCCAGCGGTTACGTTCGTCGTTTGGTACGGGACCGAGGTCGCTGATCGGGAAGAGTACGCGGGCATCGGCAGCCACATTACCGAATGCAGCAGGGCCACCGGCGTAGGCGACTGCCTTTGCAAGTACGTAGTTGGTGTTGACCGAGAAGCGCTTTGAAAGCCGCTTGCGGTAGCTGACGTTGAGTGCGTCGTAGCGCGAGCGCCCCATTGAGCTCTCGACGATGATCTGGTTCAAGCGTGGCAAACCAGCGGCATCGAAGGCAGCGTCGTAGGGACGGCTGTTGCCCAGCTCTGGGCGCGTGTAGTTGATGTTCTGGCGTTTGGCTTCGCGAAGCCCGAGCACTTTTACAACTTCAACTTCAATCACACTGCCAGCGCTTAGCTGCCAAGCGTAGCCGAGGTTCCATTGATGGTTGTAGGGGTTCTGGAAGTTTGGATCGACCAAGCGGCCGACCGATCCTCGAGAGAGATTGGCTGAAGGCGTGCCGACTGAAGGCAATGGGTCTACGCCAAAGCGGAATTCGCCGAGAGGTCTACCGGTGGAAGGCACACGGTCAGAATTTGGA
>JBKJUN010000171.1:0-3068 GCA_046590555.1 Bryobacter sp.
GAGCGTACCGAGTTGCTGGATCTCTTTCATCAGGGTGACTTTGCGGAAGTGACCAACGAGGAGATGCTGGGGTTTACCGTGGATGAGGCGACGCCGTGGAAGCGCCACGTGAACCGGATCCTGAAGCATGTGGATGTGGAGCGGATTCGGGCACGTCGATTCCGTGTCGCTCTCGATGGAGTGAACGGAGCGGGCTCTGAGATGAGTGTCTGGTTCTTGAAAGATGTGTTGGGTTGTGAGTTGCATGCGATTCACGTCGATCCGACCAAGACTTTCCCGCGTGAGCCCGAGCCGAAGCCCGAGTCCCTTGGTGAGCTAATGGCTTTGGTGAAGTCTCATAGTTGTGATATCGGATTTGGTCAAGACCCCGATGGGGATCGGCTGGCAGTATGCGATGAACATGGCGCGATGGTGGATAACGACGATCTGCTGGCGCTCGCAATCGAGGCCGCTGTGGCTCGCGCCCCTGGAGATGTCGCCGTTAATCTGACCACCTCGAATGTGGTGGATGAAGTAGCGGCGAAGTTTGGCCGGCGCGTCTATCGCACGGCAGTGGGCGAGGCGAATGTTGTCGACCGCATGAAGGCGGTTAAGGCACTGATCGGTGGCGAAGGATCCAGTGGCGGGGTAATATTCTCGGGCACGCATCTTTGCCGCGATAGCTACACGGCCATGGCGCTTTTGCTTGACCGGCTGGCTGCTGAGGCGACCAGTGTCAGTGCGATTGCCGGGGCCTTGCCTCGTTTCTACCGCAGGGCAGGTAAGGTGCAGTTTGCTCATGGCAAGCTAGGGGGCTTAATGCTGGCGATGGAGAAGAATCATCCTGCGGCGCAACTGGAGCGCACTGACGGTTTAAAACTGAATCTTGAGGATGGCTGGATTCATTTGAGGGCCTCCAATACGGAGCCGATTTTGCGGGTTGCGGTGGAGAGCCGAAACGAAGCGCGGGCTGATCAGTTGTTCGCCGAATCGATGGATTTGTTGCGGGCCTGATTTTTTCCGGAACTAAATGCCACTATCGCTTCCAATACAGGCAGTGGTCATTGCCGAAGTCATCACGATTGTCGAAACGCTCAATCCTCAAGCGCTTTACCAGAGCCATTACTCGCGGCTCTATCGCTTTGGACTCGCGTTTTCGGGTTCAGAGTCACGAGCGGCTGAGGCAGTGCAGGAAGCCTTTCTAGACCTGATTCGCAAGCCTGCGCAGTTTAACCCGAGACGCGGCACGGCGAGCGCTTTGCTTTTTGGCATGGTGCGGAACCGATTGCGGACTGCGCGGCGCTCTGAGCGCGAAGAAGCACTTGAGGATGATGCCGCTGGAGATATCGACCTACTTGTTCACTTCGAGCGTGCCGAGCGAATTGCAGCCGTGCGGGAGGCGATTCTGGGTCTGCCAGAGTATTACCGCGAAGTGGTGGTGCTGTGCGAAATCGAAGAATGCAGTTATGAAGAAGCGGCAGTTTCACTGGATCTTCCTGTTGGGACGGTGCGGTCCCGGTTGAGCAGGGCCAAGCAACAATTGAAGCGTCGGCTGAGCGAATACGAAGGGAGTGGCGCATGAAACTCGATGGATTGCTGAAAGAGTACGGCGAGACTTTGACTGCCCCCATTCCTGACTTCGCGGCGCTGATGGCTGAATCGAAGTGGCGTAAGCAGCGCGCGTGGATTGGCAGTCTGGCCGGCTTGGCCGCGGCTGCTTCTGTGGCCTGGATTCTTTTGATGCCCAAGGCAGAAGCAGTGCGGGTTCCTGTTGTGGCCGTCGGCGCGCCAGTGATGGCGAGTGCGCCTGCTGTGGTAATTAATCCTGTCGCCCCGCCCAGGCTGCGCACTGTTAGAAGGGCGGCTAGTCCAGTGCGCGAGGAATCTGGCTTTGTGGCGATCGCAGAGACGCGGATGTTGCCGCAGCCACAGACCTACCAAGTTTTGAGAGTAAGTGTGAGCGGACAGCGCTTGATGGCGCTTGGTGTCTTGCGACCGAACCAGGTAATGCTGCCAATCATGATTGCGGATGTCCTGTTGGGTGATGACGGGTTGGCCAGAGCTGTCCGCGTGGTTGGGAATGAATATGAATAAGGAGAATGTGATGAAAATAATTTTCAGCATAGCGTTTGCTGTGAGCTTGGCGTTAGGCCAACAAGAGCCCGCACCGGCAGTGGGCCAGAATCGGGTGTTTTTCATTGTCAATGACAATGTTGATGAATCCAAGGGGGCCGCTTACTCGGCCGATTCCACCACTGAGACCACGCAAAGTTTGCAGGATGGGAATCGGATCAAGAACACCAACCGTAGCAAATTTGCCCGGGATACTGAGGGCCGTACTCGACGAGAATCCACCATTCAGATGTTGGGGCCGATTGGACGAACCGAGGAGCCGGTGATCAGTGTTTTCATCAACGACCCAGTGGCCAAAGTGCAATATACGCTTGATTCGCGCGCCAAGGTTGCCATGAAATCGAAGTCTGGCAGCTCGATGAACTTCCAGATCAGGGCGCAGATCGACCAGCGCGTTAAACAAGAAATCGTGAGGGAGCGAAAGATGATTCAGGGTAATACCCAAGACGTGATTGTCGAGCACAAGATTGTGGGCCCGGAGAAACATGCGGTAACGGTGAATCTTTCGCAAAGCATTGAGGCACGAGAAGGTGGGAATGTGAAGAGAGAAGATCTTGGCCGGAAGATGATCGAAGGGCTTAATGCCAAAGGAACAAAAATGACGATGATCATCCCGGCCGGGGATGTCGGCAATGAGCGTCCCATCGAGATCGTGACTGAGTCTTGGTTCAGTGAGGAGATCAATGCGACGGTGCTGACCAAGCACAACGACCCCAGGATGGGTGAGACGGTAACGCGACTTGAAAATATCAAACTGGGTGCTCCGCCCAAGAGTCTCTTTGAGCCGCCCGTGGATTACAAAGTGGAAGAAGTAACGAACATGAGAATGCCAATGCCCGCAATGCCGGCGATTCGGGTTAGGGAAGACCGCTAGACCTACTGCGGCTTCTTCTTGAACATATCAAAGATGGAGTTGATGCTGTCCATCATCTGCTTCGGATTATTGGGGTTGAACG